>JAJDZL010000151.1 GCA_022824665.1 Gammaproteobacteria bacterium
CTTCTTTTTGCGGAATTTGAGATGCAACAAAATCAACCAGAGTCTGATAGCCTACTACAATTCCTCTGGTGCTTGTATGGTCAAGTCTCGTTTCAAATTTTGCGGTGTCGGAATAGACGACTACCCTCGGTGCCTTACGAGCAAGGTCGGCGAATTTGTCCAATCTTCTGGCCAGGAGCAACCCGCCCAGTCGGCGAATTGAGTAGCTTGAATTCAGTGCGTCGATCAGTTTGTCATTAATGAGCTGTTCAATGACGCCACTTTGTTCTGTCGGATACGGGCGCTTGAGTAATTCAAAATACGTTTGAGTATCCAAAAGTTCTATGACATCCTGGCTGCACAATCCGGTTACCGAAGGCTCTTCGAGCCAGTTGCGACTGCCTTCCGAAAAAATTTGACGCAGTTGACCCTCACTCATGGGGCTTAGAGCTTGTCCCACACGTATCAGGTAGACGCCCTCGAAGTGAAATGGTGTTCCGCGCGGACGAGATGGAATATGGAGCACTACAATTCGACCGTCTCGATGCTGAACTTCTTCAATATCTACACGAAAACCCAGTTTCTGATAAGTTTTTTCCGCCATCTCAACGGGGTTTCGAAGCGCGTTTGTACCAACCACCGATCTCGGAGGTTGATTTGTAACACCAAGGACGAGTTTACCGCCGCCTTCATTTGCGATTGCCACACAGTATTTGAACAGATACTTTGAATCGATTTGTCGTTTTGCTTCCTTAAATGCGAGTTTTTGGGGCTCTGAAGCACACTTTAGCCAAAAATCAACTTGTCCTGTAGATGTTGCCATAATCTTCTTTTTTACTGGTCATATTCTGCGGTTAGGATCAGAACGTGGCTTGTTATGCATCATTTTAACGTCGAGATTGGACAAAATGGCTGAGCGCCACCGCACGCGGGAATCAGCACTGCCAGTACACCAGTCGCGAAAACAATTTTGCTAATGATTCGCTGATTTGAGAATGATGAAGGTGTGCATATTGCAAGATAATATTGGGGCAAAGCGCCCGAAAAGCATAGCCCGGATATGTTTACAGCAATCCTCAATCAAAGCGGCGCAGCAAAATGCGGCCGCGTGAATCTTCGGCGCGCAAGCGTTCAAAATTACAATGGTATTGAACACAAAATTAGCTCACCTGAGCGAAATCAGGTCTTAAGAGGCACGTTAAATTACGCAGCGATGTGATGGACAGCGAATCTTATCAAGTCGATTACCGGGTTGAGCCCGCCAGCTATAAGCATTGGAACCTGACGGTTGATGCACCGCTCGCGTTTTTATCTGTCAATATTGATGAACAAGCAGGTTTGCGTCCGGGCTATAAACTCAAACTCAACAGCTACGATCTCGGCGTTGACATTGAACTCAATGATGCGCTGAACCGGATTCGCTTCGAACACCCTGCGGTGCGAACAGTCGTCATCACCAGCGCAAAAGATCGGGTTTTTTGCTCAGGGGCAAACATTTTCATGCTTGGGTCAAGCAGCCATGCCTGGAAAGTCAACTTCTGTAAATTTACCAATGAAACCCGAAATGGGATGGAGGACTCTTCAGCGCGCGACGGTCTGAAGTTTATCGCTGCAGTTAACGGCGTTTGCGCAGGTGGAGGCTATGAGCTGGCACTTGCATGCGATGAAATAATCCTGGTTGACGATCGCTCCAGCGCAGTCAGTTTGCCGGAGGTGCCCCTGTTGGGTGTGCTGCCGGGAACCGGCGGTTTGACGCGCTTGACTGATAAGCGCCAGGTACGTCACGATTTGGCAGATATTTTCTGTACGACTGCCGAAGGTGTGCGAGGTCACAAAGCGAAAGACTGGGGATTAGTCGATGAAATCGCTAAACCTGCGATTTTCCAGGATCGGGTGCGGGAGCGGGCGTTGGAATTGGCTCAACTGAGTGATCGTCCCGCGGCCGGCAAACCAGTCAGACTGACGCCGCTCGCACGTAAATCGACACGGGATCACATCTCCTATCAGCATGTCAGTATCGACATCGATCGTGTTGCGCGCACCGCCACACTGACAGTGTCTGCGCCACACGATGAGCAGCCGAATTCAATCGATGAGATTCACGCAAGCGGTGCCGACTGGTATCCGTTGCAGCTTGCGCGTGAGCTTGATGATGCCATTTTATCGATGCGAACCAATGAACTTGATATCGGTGTGTGGCTGCTGCGAACGCGAGGACAATGCCGAGCAGTGCTTGAAATGGATCAACATCTGCATGCCAATTGCGAACACTGGTTTGTCAGGGAAACCATTGGATATTTGCGTCGCACTCTTCAGCGATTGGACGTAACCTCAAGGAGCATGTTTGCGATGATTGATGAGGGGTCCTGCTTTGCCGGCAGTTTTTTTGAACTCGCACTGGCTTGTGACCGAAGTTATCAGCTGGCATTGCCGGATGATGAGTCGTTCGCGCCAAAAATATTTCTCAGCGAATCCAATTTTGGCATGTTTCCGACATTGACGGGTGAGTCCCGACTGGAACGACGCTTCTATGGTGATCAGGCTTCACTCAATGCGGCTCGCCAGCATCTCAATCAACCGCTGGATGCCGATACAGCCTTTGAGTTGGGACTGGTGACGCTAAATCCGGATGATCTCGACTGGCAAGACGAGATCAGGATCGCAGTGGAAGAGCGCGTTTCAATGTCACCAGACGCATTGACCGGCATGGAGTCGAATTTACGCTTTAATGGACGAGAGACCATGCTGACACGAATATTTGGCCGCCTGACAGCATGGCAGAACTGGATCTTTCAACGGCCCAATGCAACCGGGCAGTCCGGCTCGCTCAAGGTATATGGTACCGGCGAAAAACCAGACTTTGATTGGGACCGAATCTAGCAGATAAATGGACAAGGAGCATCCGCATGGAATCGATTGACTATAGTGAAACCATTCCGAACAATGTAAACCTTAGCGAAGACCGGGCGCTGCGGCGTGCACTGGAACACTGGCAGCCCAACTACCTTGACTGGTGGAAGGACATGGGGCCAGATGGTTCTGCCGAATTCGATGTTTATCTTCGGACCGCGACCGGTGTGGACCCCAAGGGCTGGGCGCACTACGATTACGTGAAAATGCCGGATTATCGCTGGGGTATTTTCTTGAGCCCGGCCGAAGCAGGGCGAAAGATTCAATTTGGTGATCACAAGGGCGAAGACGCCTGGCAAACCGTACCCGGTGAGCACCGGGCCAATTTGCGCAGAATCATTGTTACCCAGGGCGACACCGAGCCGGCTTCTGTCGAGCAGCAGCGCCACCTCGGTCATACAGCCCCCAGTCTGTATGATCTTCGCAATATCTTTCAGATTAACGTTGAAGAAGGACGCCACCTTTGGGCAATGGTTTACCTGTTACACAAGTATTTCGGACGCGATGGACGCGAAGAGGGCGAAGCGCTTTTGGAGCGCAGAAGCGGTGAACAGGACAACCCGAGAATTCTGCAGGCATTTAATGAGCGAACTCCCGATTGGCTGGCATTTTTTATGTTCACCTACTTTACCGACCGGGATGGAAAATTTCAGCTTTGCGCACTTGCAGAATCGGGCTTTGATCCGCTTTCGCGCACGACGCGGTTTATGCTGACTGAAGAAGCCCACCACATGTTTATTGGTGAGTCTGGAATATCCAGAATTGTTCAGCGAACCTGCCAGGTAATGAACGAGATGAAAACGGATGATCCCAAAACCATCCGGGAAGCCGGTGTCATTGATTTACCAACCATTCAGAAATATCTCAATTTCCACTACAGCGTGACCATCGATCTTTTCGGTGCTGATGAATCAAGCAATGCAGCGACTTTTTACTCCAGCGGACTGAAAGGCCGTTTCGAAGAGTCGCGCCAGCACGACGATCATGTGCTAAGAGATGATTCATACGAGGTGCCGGAGGTCCGCGATGGCAAAATCGTACCTCGGCAAGTGCCGATGCTGAACGCGCTGAATGAGGTGCTGAGAGATAACTACATCGCGGACAGCAACAAGGGTCTAAAGCGCTGGAATCGGGTCATGGAAAAAGCCGGCATACCCTTTCGGCTGACCATTCCGCACAAGGCATTCAATCGCAAAATCGGCTCGCTTGCAGGCTCGCACGTGGCGCCTGATGGAACAGTATTGACCAGGGCCCGGTGGGATGCCAGGCGAGACGCCTGGTTGCCGACAGATTCGGATCGGGCATTTGTCGCCAACCTCATGGGACGGGTTGTCGAGCCAGGTCGATTTGCCAATTGGATCGCGCCGCCCAGGTTTGGTGTAAACGGTCAAAGTGCCGATTTCAGGTACGTACGTTTCGATTAATATAGCGGCCGAGCGGCCGACAACTATACAGGTATCGTGAAATCAGCCCCGTTATTTGACTCGCGATACCCGCACTTTACCGATGATTCGACAATTCCCGCAAAAAATGAACGTGTTTGTTGTCGGTGCAGGCGTCATGGGAGCCGGTATTACCCAGGTCGTGGCCCAGGCCGGACACTCGGTTCACCTCTATGATGAGCAACAGGAGGTTGCCGGTGCAGCACTGGAGTCGCTCTCAAGAGCCCTGCAAAGTCGCGTCGATCGAAAGAAACTCGAAGCTCACCAGGTCGCAGAAATACTGACACGAATCCAACTCGCGCAAAACTTGGCTGACGCTGATCAGGCACACCTTGTCATTGAAGCAATTGTCGAGGACATAAATGTAAAAATCAGCCTGTTTGAAACGCTTGAGACCATTGTTTCAAGGGACTGCGTGCTTGCGACCAATACCTCATCACTGTCTGTGACAGCACTCGGCAGGAAGCTTGAGCACCCGGAAAGGCTGATCGGGATGCATTTTTTCAATCCGGCTCCGGTGATGAAGCTGGTTGAGGTCATCTGCGGCGTGCAGACCTCCCCCAAGATTGCTGAGCAGGTTTATCAACTCGCTGAATCCCTGGGCAAAGTGCCGGTTCACGCAAAATCCACTCCCGGATTCATCGTCAATCGCATCGCCCGCCCATTCTATGCAGAAGCACTGGCATTGCTGCATGAACGTATGGTTGAACCCGCTCGGCTCGACAGTCTGATGCGGGCCGCTGGTTTTCGTATGGGACCGTGTGAGCTGATGGACCTGATTGGGCATGACACCAACTACAAGGTGACATCATCTCTATTTGAAGCCAATTTTTATGATCGCCGTTATATGCCCTCAGTAGTCCAAAGGTCGCTGCTTGATGCAGGTTTTTTGGGGCGAAAGTCAGGCCGCGGCTTCTATGACTACTTAAACCCGCGGCCGCTCGCTGATCCTGAGCCGACTGCAGCCGCGCAACTTCCCGACTGGCAAAACCTGACAGTGCATGGCAATAATCGAATTTCAGATCACTTTGCTGCGAGGCTCGATGAGCTTGGTGTCACTTATCAAAAAAATCCCGCGAGCAGTTGGGTTGGTCTCGACTCAGACGGCCGGCAACTGCGTTTGAGCAGCGGCCAAAGCGCTTCTCAACTCGGCACTTTAGTTGCAGTCTTTGACTTGCCGCTTGAGTTGTCAGGAACCCGCCAGCTGGCGATGGCAGTCTCCCGGCAAACGCCGCGAGAATTCAAATCCTGTGCGCTGGACTGGCTGAGATTATTCGGCTTCAATCCTCTGCCCGTCGCGGATACCCCGGGTCTGATCGTTGCCAGAACCATTGCAATGCTGATCAACGAGGCGGCTGATGCCGTGCAGCAAGGCGTTTGCAGCGAACAGGATGCAAATCTCGCAACCCGGGCAGGTCTCAATTTCCCGGCCGGTCCATTTGAGTGGCTGGACGAGTTGGGGGTGGACTATGTTGTAAGGATGCTGGAAAATCTCGACCGCGTCTACCGCGGTGAGCGATACAGAGTCAGTCCCTGGCTGCTGCAGCGAAAGAACGTTCCCGAATCACAGACTGAGAGCACCCGGTGATTTTTGAAATCCAGTCGGACCCATGCTAAACAGCGGCTGATCTACACATGCAAGACGTATTTATCTGTGATGCAGTTCGAACGCCATTCGGGCGTTATGGCGGGGCGTTGGCCGGTATCCGTACTGATGACCTCGGTGCGCTACCCTTAAAATCAATTATTTGTCGAAATCCGAACGTTGACTGGGAGGCTGTCGACGAGGTCGTTCTGGGGTGCGCGAATCAGGCGGGTGAGGATAATCGCAATGTCGCACGAATGTGTACGCTGCTCGCTGGCCTGCCT
>JAJDZL010000221.1 GCA_022824665.1 Gammaproteobacteria bacterium
CCAAGAAAATTGCTGCATATATCAAGCTGCAGGTTCCAGCAAAAGCCGCTCAGCCAGGACCGCCGGTCGGTCCCGCGCTCGGGCAGCACGGGCTGAACATTATGGAATTTTGCAAAGCTTTCAACGCGCAAACCCAGTCACTCGAGGATGGCATGCCCATTCCGGTGGTGATTACGGTGTATGCGGACAAGAGCTTTACCTTTATCACCAAGACACCGCCGGCGTCGTATCTGCTAAAGAAAGCCGCGGGCATCGACAAAGGCAGTGCCGAGCCCAATCGCGACAAGGTTGGCATGGTAACGCAAGCGCAGCTTGAAGAAATTGTGATACTGAAAAATCCGGATTTGAACAGCTACGAAACCGCGAAAGCAGTTCAGATCATCGCCGGCAGTGCCAGAAGCATGGGCCTGGAAGTCAAGGAGAGTTAATCATGGCGAAAGCAGGTAAGCGAACTCAGAAGATTGAACAGCTGGTGGACCGCAACAAGACCTACCCGGTTGAGGATGCCGTCGCGCTGGTTAAACAAACCGCTTCGACCAGGTTTGATGAAACCGTTGAAGCCGCGATCAAGCTCGGCATCGATGCGCGCAAGTCCGATCAGAATGTGCGCGGCTCAGCCTTGCTGCCGCGCGGTCTCGGCAAGAGCGTCCGGGTCGCAGTGTTTGCGGCCGGTGAAAAAGCGGATGAAGCGCGCGCCGCGGGTGCAGATGTTGTCGGCCTGGAAGACCTGATTGAAGATGTCAAGAACGACAAGATTGATTTTGATGCCTGTATTGCCGAACCGGACGCGATGAAGAAGGTCGCAACGGTTGGCCGCAAGCTCGGCCCGAAAGGACTGATGCCGAATCCAAAGACCGGTACGGTACGCAACGACATTGCGCAGGCGGTGCAGGAGGCGAAAGCCGGCAAGGTGGACTTTCGCATTGATCGCGCCGGAATTATCCACTGTGGCATCGGCAAGGTTTCTTTCGAAGCCGATGCACTGACTGAAAATCTGACCGAGCTTTTGCGCGCGCTCAAACGCGCACAGCCGGCCGCGGCCAAAGGACAGTACATTCGCAAGGTTTCGCTGTGTACAACCATGGGTCCCGGCATTCGGGTTGACGCGGCCGAGCTCGCGCGTCTGTAGGCGGACGAGTCGGCTAATAAATACGTGCTTTACGAACTAATTTGAGTAATACGCAATGAACGAAAATCTTGCCAAAAAACACCAGATCGTCGACGCGGTGCATAACGACTTCAAAGCTGCTGCGCTGGCCATTGTCGCGGAGTATCGCGGTGTCAATGTCGCTGGCATGAGTGAGCTTAGAAGGAGCGCACACGAATCGAATGTGCACATTCAGGTGGTCAAGAACACCCTGGCGCGAAGAGCGGTTCAGGAAACTGAATTCGAGTGCCTGACCGATCACTTTACCGGTCCGGTCGCGATTGCCACCGCCGATAACCCCGTCGTTGCAGCCAAAACCGTGAGCGGCTTTGCCAAAACACACCCGCAGTTCAAGGTCCAGGCAGGGGCGATGAACGGCCGGCTGGTCAACGAGGATGAGATCAACGCGCTGGCGAGCATGCCGAGCCGTGAAGAGCTGCTCGCAATGGTGGTTGGCACGATGGCTGCGCCAATGCAGAAGCTGGTCAGCACGCTGCACGCCTTGCCGTCAAAGCTGGTTCGCACCATGGCGGCTGTCAGAGATCAGAAGGCCGAGTAGGTCGCGCGCAAGCACTCATTTTTTTAACGAACATCATCAATCATTCAACTTTATTCACGAGGAACTATTTATGTCTTTATCGAGGCAAGAAATTATTGACGCAATCTCGGATATGTCCGTACTTGACTTATCTGAGCTGATCAAGGAGATGGAAAGTCACTTCGGTGTTACTGCCGCCGCACCTGTTATGGCAATGGGCGCAGCAGCCGGTGCAGCAGCCGACGGTGCTGCTGAAGCTGAAGAAGAACAGACGGAATTCACTGTCATGCTGACCGCAGTCGGTGAAAAGAAGATTGGAGTCATTAAAGTCGTGCGCGCAGCTGCAGGCCTTGGTCTCAAGGAATCCAAGGATCTCACTGAAAACGTACCAGCAACAGTTTTGGAAGGAATATCAAAGGAGGACGCTGAAAATCTGAAAAAAGAAATCGAAGAAGCCGGCGGCTCAGCAGAAATCAAGTAACCGATCGCACAGTCCGGTTTCGGCTTTAACCATCATCGCTTCTCGCGCCAACTACTCAGTTCGCGGTGCTGCCAGTGGCAGTGACCGTTTCGCGCGCGCATGCAAAAAATCAATCAAGCTACCATACGTCCAAATTCAATGAACTATAGTTTTACCGAAAAGAAACGGATTCGGAAAAATTTCGGCAAACGCACCGACGTTCTGCCGGTTCCGTATCTGCTGGAGATCCAGAAAAGTTCGTACCTGAAATTCCTGCAGGCCGATGTACCGCATGAGCAAAGAGAGCGGGTCGGCTTACAGGCTGCTTTCAAATCGGCATTTCCGATCAGCTCTCAGAATGAACTGATTGAATTGGATTTTGTCAAATATCAACTCGATCCGCCCAAATTCGATGAGGTCGAGTGCCGCCAGCGGGGGCTGACCTATACCTCGCCACTGAAAGCGACCCTTAAACTGGTGAGCTACGACCGGGTTGAGTCAGGCAAGAACAAGGGCGACAAAGTGATCAAGGATGTCAAGCTCAGCGAGTCCGTCTATATCGGCGAAATTCCTTTGATGACTGAAAGCAGCTCCTTCATTATCAACGGCACAGAGCGGGTCGTTGTTTCTCAGCTGCATCGCTCACCCGGGGTATTTCTTGATCACGACAAAGGCAAAAGCCACTCCTCGGGCAAGGTGCTTTTCAATTGCCGTATTATTCCCTACTGGGGTTCCTGGCTGGACTTCGAATTTGACGCCCGCGATCACCTGTTCATGCGCATTGACCGCAAAAAGAAAGAGCCGTCAACCATGCTGCTGCGCGCAATGGGTTTCGATACCGAGAAAATTCTGCGCACGTTCTACGATTTTGATACGTTCAGGATTGCTGAAAACGGCGTTTTGTCAATGGCGAACGATGATCCGGTAAAACTGCGCGGCCTGGTGCTGGACTTCGATATCAAAAACCGCAGCGGTAAAGTCGTGGTCGAAAAGGGCAAACGAATTAACCAGGCTGACGTGCGCAAAATGAAAACGTCGCGACTGCGCGAAATTGAAGTGCCGATTTCATTCCTGGAAGGCCGCACCGCGGCAACCAATCTGATTTCAAAAGGCAATGGCGGCTACGTGGAAACCTTTGCGCTGCGCAAGGATGGCCAGTTCACCATGCTGCTGGACGCGGTCGACCGCCTGATTGGCACAATCTATGAATTTGACCTCGTCAGTCGCGCCAATGAAATCATCGTTAAAGCCAACCATCGAGTCAGCGCTGAAGACGCGGCAGAGATTAAACGGCTGAACCTGAAACGCATATCCGTGCCGGAAAGCTACCTCGAAGGCAAGTATGCAGCGGAGGCAGTTGCAGATTCTGAGACCGGTGAGGTGGTGCTCAAAATCGGCGACCGCTATGATACGAAGAGCGATATCCCGAAAAAACTGCTGAGCGCCGGCATCTCACAGATCAAGCTGCTGAGCGGTGCTGACCGCTATGCCAAGGGCGACATTGTGGCCGCGGCAAATCAGCTGTTTGACGAGCCGGCCGAGATGGTTGCGAATCTGCATACCGCCGGCATTATGGAATTCCAGACAATCTATACCAATGAGATTGACCGGGGTCCCTATGTGTCTGAAACGCTCAGAATCGATACAACCACCGATGCAATGGATGCAAAAAAACGCATCTACAGAATGATGCGGCCGGGCGACCCGCCCACCAATGAAGCCGCAGAGCATCTGTTTACCTCGCTGTTCTTCTCGCCGGACCGCTACAACCTGTCGTCGGTTGGCAGGATGAAACTGTCCCGCCGCCTGCAAAGAGAGGAATCAAGCGATTCAACGGTGTTGGACGAAAACGACATTGTCGATGTGATGAAACTGTTAATCAACTTGAAGGATGGTAAAGAAACAGTTGATGATATTGACAATCTCGGTAATCGCCGAGTTCGTTCCGTGGGTGAGCTGATTGAAAATCAGTTCCGGACCGGGCTCTCCAGGGTAGAACGGGCTGTCAAAGAACGCTTAAGCCAGGTCGATGTCGATACGCTGACTCCACAGGACCTGATCAATGCCAAGCCGGTGTCTTCGGTCGTACGGGAGTTTTTCCGCTCCAGTCAATTGTCCCAGTTTATGGACCAGACAAATCCGCTGTCGGAGGTAACCCACAAACGGCGTGTCACTGCACTCGGTCCGGGCGGGCTGTCGCGCGAACGGGCCGGTTTTGAAGTGCGGGATGTACACCCGACCCACTATGGTCGAGTGTGCCCAATTGAGACACCGGAAGGGCCGAATATCGGGCTCATCAATTCACTGGCCATGTACGCCCGCATCAATGATTATGGATTTCTCGAGACGCCCTATCGCAAGGTGCAAAATGGCAAGGTTTCAAACAAGATGGAGGACGTTCATTATCTGTCTGCAATTGAAGAGGGCGACTTTGTTATTGCACCGACCAACGTTACCTCGGGGGACAAGGGCAAACTGACCGATGACCTCGTTCCGTGTCGGCGCGGCAACGAATTCACCCTGTCAAATCCGAATCAGATTAACTATGTGGATGTTGCGCCTGCACAGATCGTATCAATTGCAACGGCTTGCATTCCGTTTCTGGAACACGATGATGCCAACCGGGCCCTCATGGGATCGAACATGCAGCGCCAGGCAGTGCCGATCATTGAGACCGAAACGCCGTTGATCGGAACCGGCAATGAACGCACGGTCGGTGTTGAATCAGGTGTGACGGTTTCAGCCAAAAGAGGCGGCACCGTTGAGTCTGTTGACAGCGGCCGAATTGTCATTCGGGTCGATGAGGCGGAAACGTCTGACCAGGACTCCGGTGTGGATATTTATTCGCTGATCAAATATCGACGGTCCAATCAGAGCACAACGATCAATCAGCGCCCGCTGGTGAGTGTCGGTGACCGAATTGCAAAGAGCGATACGATCGCAGACGGGCCGGCGACCAATATGGGAGAGCTGGCACTTGGCAGAAACATCCTGGTCGCGTTTATGGCCTGGTGCGGGTACAACTTCGAAGACTCAATCGTGATATCAGAACGTCTGGTTCAGGATGAGGTTTATACCACCGTACACATTGAAGAGTTTTCGATCGAGGCGCGTGATACGCGCCTGGGGCCAGAAGAAATCACCCGAGATATTCCGAATGTCAAAGGTCAGGCACTGTCAAAACTGGATGAGTCGGGCATTATCTATAACGGCGCCCAGGTCTTTCCGGGTGACGTACTGGTCGGTAAAGTTTCTCCGAAAGGAGACATCCAGCCGACGCCCGAACAAAAGCTGATGTTTGCGATATTTGGTGAAAAGGCGTCAGATATCAAGGATACATCGCTGAAGATGCCGGTTGGAACCTCGGGCACCGTGATTGATGTGCAGGTCTTCACCCGTGAGGGCGTTGATCGCGACAATCGGGCGGAAGAAAACATCGCGATGGAAATCGATGGCCTGCGCAAGGACCTCGATGACAAGTTCCGTATCGAAGAAAAAGCCGCCTATAGCCGTTTGGAAACACTGCTGATCGACGAGGTCGCCGAAGGCGGTCCGGATGGACTCAAAAAGGGTGACACCATTTCAGCCGAGTACCTCGCTGAGCTCAAGCCCAGGGAATGGTTTGATATCCGGGTTCGAGATGACTCGGTGGCGCGGCACTTCGAAGCAATTCGCGAGTTGATCGAGCAAAAGAAAAAACAGTACAACGACGAATTTGAGGACAAGCGTCAAAAACTCGAAGAAGGCGATGATCTCAAAACCGGTGTGCTGAAACGCGTCAAGGTGTTTGTTGCCATCAAACGGCGCTTGCAGCCGGGTGACAAAATGGCCGGTCGCCATGGCAACAAGGGTGTGATTTCGAAGATTGTACCGATTGAGGACATGCCGCACCTGGCGGATGGCACTCCGGTCGACATCATTCTGAACCCGCTTGGTGTGCCGTCGCGTATGAATATCGGCCAGGTGCTGGAAACGCATCTCGGCTGGGCTTCGAAGGAAATCGGCCGGCAAATTGGCGAGATGATCGATGCGGGCATGCGATCGCCGCAAATGAAAAAGCATTTGCAGACGTTTTACACGACACAGTCTGAAAGGTCGCTTTTGAAGTCGCTGAATGCCCAGCAGGTCATGGAGCTCGCACGCAACCTTCGCAACGGGCTGCCAATTGCAACGCCGGTGTTCGATGGTGCGACCGAAGAAGAGGTCAAGACCATGCTGGAGCTCGCAGGCTTGCCAAGAAGCGGTCAGACAACGCTCTATGATGGTCGCACAGGCGAAGCATTTGATCGGCCAATAACAGTGGGTTACATGTATATGTTGAAACTCAATCACCTGGTCGACGAAAAAATGCATTCAAGGTCGACCGGGCCTTACAGCCTGGTGACCCAGCAGCCGCTTGGCGGTAAGGCAATGGGCGGTGGCCAGCGCTTCGGAGAGATGGAAGTGTGGGCACTTGAAGCCTACGGCGCGGCCTATACGCTGCAGGAAATGCTGACGGTCAAATCCGACGATATGTTTGGCCGCTCGAAGATTTATGAGAATATTATCGCGGGGCGACATCGTATGGAGGCGAATACCCCGGAATCATTCAATGTGCTGGTGAAAGAAATTCGTTCGCTTGGACTGAATGTCGAAATGAGAGACTCCAAGTAAATCAATCGATATTGAGTACGACGAATAATCAGAATTGAGAGTAAAAAATGAGAAATCTTGAAAATTTGATGAAACGGGCTGGACGGTTCGACGATTTTGACGAAATCCGTATCGGACTTGCCTCACCGGAAAAAATCCGCAGCTGGTCCTATGGCGAGGTGCGTAAACCGGAAACCATAAACTATCGCACGTTCAAACCGGAGCGGGATGGGCTGTTTTGTGCCAAACTGTTCGGTCCGGTCAAGGATAACGAGTGCCAGTGCGGCAAGTACAAGCGTCTCAAACACCAGGGCGTTGTCTGTGAAAAATGCGGCGTTGAAGTGACCAATTCCAAAGTGCGCCGCGAGCGCATGGGACATATTGATCTCGCAAGCCCGGTCGCACATATCTGGTTCCTGAAGAGTCTGCCGTCCCGGCTTGGGCTGCTGCTCGATATGACGGTGCGCCAGATTGAACTGGTGATGTACTTTGAGGCCTATGTGGTCATCGACCCGGGTGAAGGAACGCCGCTTGAGCGTGGTCACTGCATGAGTGAAGAAGAGTATCACAAGGCCTACGATGAATTCGGCAGCGAATTTGAAGTGGGCATGGGTGCCGAAGCCATTCGCACGCTGATCAAAAACATCGACTTCGAAGAAGAAGCCGATATATTGCGAGCTGAACTCGCCGATACCAAATCAGACACCAAGATCAAGAAACTCACCAAACGTCTGAAACTGATCGAGTCATTTCTGCAATCCGGCAACAAACCCGAGTGGATGATTCTGCAGGTGCTGCCGATTCTGCCGCCCGACTTAAGGCCGCTGGTGCCGCTTGATGCGGGCCGGTTTGCAACATCGGATTTGAATGATCTTTATCGACGGGTCATCAACCGCAATAATCGACTCAAACGGCTGCTGGACCTCCATGCGCCAGACATCATTGTGCGCAATGAAAAACGCATGCTGCAGGAAGCCGTCGATGCATTGCTTGACAATGGCCGGCGCGGCAAGTCCATTACCGGTGCCAATAAACAGAAACTCAAGTCGCTGGCCGATTCAATCAAAGGTAAACAAGGCCGTTTTCGACAGAACCTGCTGGGCAAGCGGGTTGACTATTCCGGCCGCTCCGTGATTGTGGTCGGTCCGACTTTGAAACTTCACCAGTGCGGACTGCCGAAGCGCATGGCACTGGAGCTGTTTAAGCCTTTTGTGTTTTGTGAACTCAACCGGCGCCATCCCGAACGCTCCAACATTCGCTGGGCAAAGACCGTCATCGAGCAGGAAAATCCTGAAGTATGGGATATCCTGGAAGAGGTGGTGATCCGCGAACATCCGGTGCTGTTGAACCGGGCACCGACGCTGCACCGGCTTGGCATTCAGGCATTTGAGCCGATTCTGGTCGAGGGCAAGGCAATTCAATTGCACCCGCTGGTCTGTACGCCATACAACGCGGACTTTGACGGTGACCAGATGGCGGTACACATCCCGTTAACGGTCGAATCGCAGATCGAAGCGCGCACACTGATGATGTCGACCAACAATATTCTCTCGCCGGCCAATGGCGAGCCGATTATTGTGCCGTCGCAGGATATTGTGCTCGGCTTGTACTACCTGACCCGTGAAGCGGTCAATCCCAAAGGCCACGGCAAAGTCTGTGCGGATGTTGCCGAGGTGCGGCGCGCCTACGATATCGGTGCGGTATCGCTGCATGCAGGCATTCGGGTGCGAATCGTCGAGCGCGAAAACCATGCAGGAGAACTCCGTGAAACGCGGCGCTTTTACGACACTACGGTCGGGCGCGCATTGCTGTCGGAAATATTACCCGACGGCATGGCATTTTCGCTGATCAACCGGGTGCTCAACAAGCGCGCAATTTCCGAGATCGTCAATGAGTGCTATCGTCATGTCGGCTTGAAAGAAACCGTCGTACTGGCTGACCAGCTGATGTACCTCGGCTTTGAGTACGCGGCGAAAGGCGGCATTTCAATTTGTGTAAACGATATTGAAATTCCAAATGACAAGAAGGAAATTCTTGATCAGGCCGACAAAGAGGTCGAATTCGTACAGCGACAGGCCAATGCGGGTTTGCTGACCGATGGCGAGCGCTACAACAAGGTCGTCGACATTTGGGGGCGCGCCAGCGACAAGGTGGCCCATTCCATGATGGAAAAACTGCGCGTCGAAAAAGTGATCGATCAGCATGGCCAGGAAGTCGAACAGACTTCATTCAATCCGGTCCATGTGATGGCTGATTCCGGTGCCCGCGGCTCGCACGCCCAGATCAGGCAGCTCGCGGCAATGCGCGGCCTCATGTCAAAGCCGGATGGCACGATTATCGAAACGCCGATCAAGGCGAACTTCCGTGAAGGTCTTGATGTACTGCAGTACTTTATTTCAACCCACGGTGCCCGCAAGGGCCTCGCGGATACTGCGCTAAAGACGGCCAATTCCGGGTATCTGACCCGCAGACTGATCGACGTCTGTCAAGACCTGGTGGTAACTGAGGCAGACTGCGGTACTTCGAACGGCATCAAGCTTGAGGCACTCGTCAAGGGCGGCGAAATTGTGGTGCCGCTTGCCAGCCGAATTCTCGGCCGCTCAGCAGCAGAGACAATTATCTCTCCGGCCAACGGCAAAGTACTGGCTGAACCCGGACAAATGATTACCGAAAAACTGGTCAAACTGATCGAGCAGCACTCGATTCATCGGGTCAAGGTACGCTCGGCGGTCTCCTGCGAGACCAAATACGGCATTTGTGCAACCTGCTACGGACGCGATCTCGGTCGCGGACACCTGGTCAATCGCGGTGAAGCGGTCGGCGTCATTGCTGCACAAAGCATCGGCGAACCAGGCACGCAGCTGACCATGCGTACGTTTCATATGGGCGGTGTTGCAGAAAGAGAGCAGACAGCAACCGGCATTACCGTCAAAACCAAGGGCACAATCGAATTCGACCGGATCAAGTATATCGAGAACTCCAAAGGCAATCTGATTGTCAATACACGCTCTGGTGAACTCAAAATTCTGGATACCAACGGCATTGTGGCAGAACGCTATCAGGTGCCCTATGGAACAGAACTCAATGTCAGCGACGGTGCATCAGTCCTGCCGGACCAGACCATCGCCAACTGGGACCCGCATGTGCACCCGATTATTAACGAGGTCAAGGGTGTCGTTAAACTGGAAAACGTGGTTGATGGATTGACCGTTTCGCAATCAACCGACAGCGGTGAAACCGCAGGTGATGCGGCGCGCCCGTTTTATACGGTGATTGACTCTAAACAAAAACAGCTTGAAGACCGCCCGGCGATTCGGCTGGTTGATGAACATGAGCAGACCGTTATTTTTCCAAAAACGAATCGCGAGGTGCGCTACCTGCTGCCGCATGGTGCGCAAATTCTGGTGCAGCATGACTCGGTCGTGCAGGTTGGCGACGTACTGGCAAGAATTCCGCATGAGTACGACTCAACCCGGGACATCACCGGTGGTCTGCCGCGGGTTGCGGAGCTGTTCGAAGCCCGTCGCCCAAAAGAAGCAGCAATCTATGCCAAGTATTCGGGTTCGGTCAGCTTTGGCGAAGAAACCAAGGGCAAAATCAGACTGGTGATTACCGATCACGAGGGCGAGGAGCACAAGGAATTGATCGCCAAGGGGCGAACCTTCATGGTTTTCGATGGTGAAACCGTGGAACGCGGCGAACAGATTGTTGACGGTGCGCCGGTGTCGGCCGATATCCTGGAGCTCAAGGGGGTTGAAGAGCTGACCTCCTACATCGTCAAGGAAGTCCAGGATGTTTACCGGCTGCAGGGCGTTGCGATCAATGACAAGCACATCGAAGTGATCGTCCGTCAGATGCTCCGCAAGGTGCGCATCGAAGAGCCTGGCACGACCCGCTTTTTGCCTGGCGAGCTCGTCGAACGCTCGCAGTTTGAACAGGTCAATGAACAAATCAGGGAGGCCAATGAAGACGGTGCCGACCCGGTTCAGGAAGAAGCCAAGGCAGTGCGAGTGCTGCTCGGTATCACCAAGGCGTCACTCATGACTGAATCATTTATCTCCGCCGCGTCATTCCAGGAAACCACTCGGGTGCTGACCGACGCGTCAGTGAGCGGTAAAATCGACAAGCTCCGGGGACTTAAGGAAAATGTCATTGTGGGGCGTCTGATTCCGGCCGGAACCGGTCTTGTGCACCACGAAGAGCGCAAGCGCCAGCGCCGCCAGCAACTGCTGCTGCAGACACCGGAGCTGGATTTCGAGCAAGGCTTTCAACAGCCGGTTGTGCGCACGCCAGACGATGCCGACAGTGTCATTGATGCCGATCGGTTTCTCGGCTCCAGTCTCAGTTGAGCGGCTTTTGACAGCAAAAAATACTTGAGATATTTGAATTTAGTTGATTGTTTTTTTGAAATCAGGCTTGAATTTCCGATAAAATTAGGTTAATATTTAAAGGCTTTATGCTTGCCGTCGGACCGGCGGCAGGCAGTAAGACAGATCGAGCCCGGTCTGTCTTTTTATTATTTGATTTTTTGAATAAAAATTACCCGATATTCTGACAGGTTGCTGAACTGAAATGCCGACGATTAATCAGCTGGTAAACCGGCCAAGAAAGAAACAGACCAAGAAAACGAACGTGCCTGCGCTCGAGGCATGTCCGCAAAAGCGCGGTGTCTGTACCAGAGTCTATACGACTACGCCGAAAAAGCCCAATTCAGCACTGCGTAAGGTTGCCCGTGTACGCTTGACCAATGGCTACGAGGTTACCACGTATATCGGCGGTGAGTCACACAATCTGCAGGAACACTCGGTCGTCCTGATTCGCGGCGGGCGGGTCAAGGACCTGCCAGGCGTTCGCTATCACACCGTCAGAGGCGCGCTTGATGCGTCCGGTGTCGACAAGCGAAGACAGGGGCGTTCGAAATACGGCGCCAAGCGTCCGCGTGCATAAACGCAATATTTAGTTCAAATATTTAATTCAGTTAAGCCACACGGACAGACAAAATGCCCAGACGCCGATTAGTTCCTAAACGAAAAATCATGCCGGATCCAAAGTACAAGAAGATCACGGTGGCAAAGTTTATTAACGCGCTGATGCTAGACGGTAAGAAGTCAATTGCCGAGAAGATTCTGTATAACGCGTTTGACGTGATTATCAGCCGCAATGCTGGCGATCCCCTTGAGGTATTCGATGAGGCACTCGACAATGTGCGCCCGACCGTTGAGGTGAAAAGCCGCAGAGTTGGCGGTGCAACCTACCAGGTGCCGATTGAAGTGCGCCCGACGCGCCGCGACGCGCTGGCGATCCGCTGGATTATTGACGCGGCCCGCAAACGGCGTGAAAAGTCCATGGCACTCAGACTAGCGGCAGAATTGATTGAAGCTTCAAACAGAAACGGCGAAGCATTCAAGAAGTGTGAAAACACCCACAAAATGGCAGAAGCGAATAAGGCTTTTTCGCATTTTAGATACTAGCAGCAAGAGGCGCTGAAGAAATCTTATGGCACGTAAAACGCCAATCAGGAATTATCGCAATATCGGTATCATGGCTCACATCGATGCCGGTAAGACGACAACGACAGAACGCATTCTGTTCTACGCCGGCATCTCTCACAAAATTGGTGAGGTGCATGATGGCAATGCTGTCATGGACTGGATGGAACAGGAGCAAGAGCGCGGCATCACGATCACCTCGGCTGCGACAACCTGTTTCTGGAAGGGTGCTCGAAGCGAGATCAAAGAGCATCGCATTAATATTATTGATACGCCGGGACACGTCGATTTTACCATCGAAGTGGAGCGCTCCCTGCGGGTGCTTGATGGCGCAATAACGGTACTTTGTGCAGTCGGCGGTGTTGAGCCGCAGACTGAAACCGTCTGGCGTCAGGCGGACCGCTACGGCGTGCCGCGCATGATTTTCATTAACAAAATGGATCGCATCGGCGCCGACTTTGACAACGTCACTCAGCAGATCGAAAAGTATTTGGGGGCGCGTGCCGTGCCAATGCAGATGCCAATTGGCGCGGAAGAAAAATTTGT
>JAJDZL010000216.1 GCA_022824665.1 Gammaproteobacteria bacterium
CGCCGCATTTGATATCGGGTTCAATGAGTATTATCACCCTGAGAGCGAAATCGGCTGCTGCGACTCAAGGGAGTTTAGGCAGGTGGACTGCACGGTACAGTACCGATTTCAGACGGCATTGTAACCTCCAGAATCTCCATATCGTCCGAAGTGGCTGTCTCGTTGTGTCGCATGCCACCTGGAATGTAGAGGGAATCACCCTGTTTGAGGTGAAATTTGTCGCCAGTTTCGAATTCCATGTCAATCCAGCCTTTGAGGATGTAGATGAATTGGCATTCGCAGTCGTGATAATGCCAGCCTGTCGGTTCGGTCATTCCCTGTATGGCAGTCATTGTCTGCACTTTCATTTTCCCGCCGCTGCCTTGTGCTGCGCCCAAGTCCCGATAAGCGAAGAATTTCCGTCGACCGGGAATTTCGGTCGGCTCGCCAGCCAGAGTTCGCGTCAGTTGTGCCATGATTCGAGTGTGGAAGAATATGATTTAGCTAGTCGATTTATCCAGAGTATAACTTGTTTGCGCGAGTGTATAGCGTCAAACAAAATTCGATGGCAGGCGAGGTGCTCCAATGTCCGGTCGATCCAAACGCAGCCATTCAAAGTGGCAAAAAAATCGACAAAGGGATCAGTTTGTCCGTGAAGCCGAGCGCCGCGGCGTTCGTTCGAGATCATATTTCAAGATTGAGGAGTTGGACAAGCGCTTTGGTCTTATGCAACCGGGTGCTGCTGTACTTGATCTTGGTGCGGCACCGGGCGGATGGTCGCAGTACGCCTGTTCCAGGGTGGGTGCAGCGGGTTCGGTATTCGCAGTCGATGTACTCGACATGGCGCCGATCAAGGGCGTTCAGTTCATCAGGCTTGATTTGTCCGCTGCTGATTGCGCAGCTCGTTTGGCTGAACACTTCAAGCAGCAAAAGGTGGACTTGATTCTCTCTGACATGGCTCCGAATATTACCGGCAATGCATCGATTGACCGGCGCAACTACTTCAGCCTGTACTCCGCAATATTTGCGATCTGCGGAGAAATGCTTACTGCGTCAGGTTCACTGGCATTTAAGTTTTTTCAGACCGACAAGACTTCGATACTTCAGCAAAACTGCAAATTGCTGTTTAACGAGTCCAGGGTCTATAAGCCAAAACCTTCGCGTGCGCGCAGCCAGGAATCTTACCTGGTTTCGAGCGGGTACTTTCCCCATCAACAGTCAAACATTCAACCACTTGATTACCCTTAGAAATCTTGACGCTTTCGGTGGCGGACCTGGTTGCTGCCGACATTCGAGCGGCACTAAAAAAACTGAGCGGCGTTGCCATCTGGAGAATCTCCGAGACCTCAATCCTGTAAAAAATCATGCTGGCGGCTCGCTGGCAGGGCGTGCGCGTCAGCACTCGTAGTGAGCGTATTGGTTTGATAGTTCTCGGGTTGATACCCGGTCAGGAGAAATTCAGAGTGTGGACAATGGCTAATTTTGATAAAATTGAAATTGGACAGGTTATCCGCAGTTATGGACTTGTAAATCGTTCTATCAGACCTACCTTATTACTTGATGCTGTGCCTTGGGCATAGTCTTCAGTCAGATTTACGCAACATACATCACCGTCGTTTAATTTAGCAGGACAATATTTTGGGCATCACAAAGAATTTACTGTTGTGGGTTGTAATAGCAATGGTGCTGATGGCAATCTTCAAGAATTTTGCGCCTCCCGATAGCAGTGCACCGAGACAGGAACTTGAATACTCGACATTTCTTTCAGATGTCAAACAGGGACGCGTCGAGAAGGTCGTAATTGATGGACGAACCATCATGGGCAATTTTTCGACCGGCAATCCGTTCGTTACTTATGCACCAGATGATCCTAAACTGGTTGATGATCTGGTCAATGCCGGTGTAACAATCGTTGCCCAGAAAGAGGAAACACCGTCACTGCTGATGCAGTTGTTCATCAGTTGGTTTCCCTTGCTGTTGCTGATCGGCGTCTGGATTTTTTTCATGCGCCAAATGCAGGGCGGCGGTGGTCGAGGCGCGCTGAGTTTCGGCAAGAGCCGCGCACGTCTTTTGACTGAGGACAAGAATCGGGTAACTTTTGCAGATGTTGCCGGCGTGGAGGAAGCAAAAGAGGAAGTCAGCGAACTCGTAGATTTCCTGAGCGCACCAAATAAATTCAATAGCCTTGGCGGACGAATTCCGCGCGGTGTGCTCATGACCGGTAGTCCGGGTACGGGAAAAACTTTGCTGGCGAGGGCGATTGCAGGTGAAGCAAAGGTGCCGTTTTTCTCCATTTCCGGGTCGGATTTTGTTGAGATGTTTGTTGGTGTCGGCGCGTCACGGGTGCGTGATATGTTCGAACAGGCAAAGAAAAACGCTTCGTGCATCATATTCATCGATGAAATTGACGCAGTCGGTCGCCAGCGCGGCGCTGGACTCGGCGGCGGACACGACGAAAGAGAGCAGACTTTGAATCAACTGTTGGTCGAAATGGATGGATTCGAAGGCAATGAGGGCGTGATTGTGATCGCTGCGACGAACCGTCCGGATGTGCTTGACCCGGCATTGCTGCGTCCCGGTCGATTTGATCGTCAAGTGCATGTGCCTTTGCCTGATATTCGCGGCCGCGAACAGATTCTCAAAGTTCACATGAAAAAAGTTTCGATAGATCCTGATGTTGATGCGAGCATTATCGCGCGCGGGACACCAGGGTTTTCCGGTGCGGATTTAGCCAATCTGGTGAATGAGGCTGCTTTATTTGCCGCCAGAGCGAATCAGGAAACCGTCACCATGGAGCAATTTGAGATGGCGAAGGACAAGGTGCTCATGGGGGTGGAACGGCGCTCTATCGTGATGCCGGAGGAAGAACTTTTGAATACGGCCTACCATGAATCAGGGCACACGGTCGTAGCCAAGGCGCTTGAGCACACTGATCCGGTGCACAAAGTGACGATTATTCCCAGGGGACGCGCGCTTGGCGTTACCATGCAGCTGCCCGAAGAAGATCGCTACAGTCACAACCGAGAGTATCTGTTGTCGCGTATTGCAGTACTGATGGGTGGCAGGATTGCTGAAGAAATATTTATGAACCAGATGACGACTGGCGCTTCAAATGATTTTGAGCAGGCGACAGATCTGGCACAAAAAATGGTTTCCCGCTGGGGGATGAGTGACGCGTTGGGCACCCGGGTTTACGGGGATAACCAGTCTGAGGTGTTTCTCGGCCGCGATGTCACAACCCATCAAAATCTGAGTGATGCCGTTGCTGAACGGGTTGATCAGGAAGTGACCCGAATTGTTGATGAGCAGTATTCCAGAGCAAGAGGCATTATTGAACAAAACCGCGATAAAGTTGAGGTTATGGCAAAGGCTTTGATGGATTGGGAAACATTGGAAGCCGATCAGATTGATGACATCATGGCCGGTAAAGCGCCAAGGTCGCCTTCATCAGATTATGATGATTCATCGCCAAAGGACGGGCCAAAGGATTCCGGCAGAAAGAAACCGCGCAATCGCAGCGTGAAGCCTCGAATGGATCACCCGGCCAGTGGAGAGGCATAATCTGTCAGTTAAGTTTTGCGTCCACGGATGATTCGGTTCGTCGACGCTGAACTGCGCTTGAATTCAAAGAACAAGTCAATCAGTTAAGCGGGCTTGGCTATTGTGAAGTTGTTTGGTACTGACGGAATTCGGGGCAAATTCGGCAACGAGCCGATTACACCGCAGACCATCCTTAAGTTGGGCTGGTGCATCGGTGCGGTTTTCCGAGAACGCTACCCTGATCACTGTGAAATCGTCATCGGCAAGGACACACGGATTTCCGGCTATGTGCTGGAAACCGCAATTTCAAGTGGTCTTTTGTCTGCGGGAGCCAGTATTTCTTTACTTGGTCCAGTGCCGACCCCGGCTGTATCCTATTTTTGCCGGGAAACTGATGCGGTGGCAGGTATTGTCATCAGCGCATCCCACAACCCCTCATCTGACAATGGCCTGAAGTTGCTTTCTGCAGCGGGCTCCAAGCTTTCAAGTGAACTGGAGCATTCAATCGAGCAGAAAATGCTGCAGTCGATTTATATGGATGGTGCCGTTGAGCTTGGCAAGGCGAATCGAATTGACGATGCCGTGCAGCGTTATTCGAGCTACCTTTGTTCGCGGGCTGAAACCGTGCTGGATGGTTTGCAAATCGTGGTGGACTGTGCAAACGGCGCGAGTTATCGCATCGCGCCGACAGTTCTGGCTGAATTGGGAGCCGAAGTCATTGCGATTGCCAATCAGCCCGATGGGCACAACATCAATCGCGACTGCGGTTCGACCAATCCTGATTTCATTCGTCGCAACACCTTGAAATATGGTGCGGATGCCGGTATCGCGTTGGATGGCGATGGTGACCGCGTTGTGATGGTCGACAAACACGGTAATCTTCTAAATGGCGATCAGATCCTGTATGTGATTGCAATGGCAAGAAAACGGGATCAGCGTCTGGCAGGTGGTGTTGTTGGTACCCATTTGAGCAATATGGGTTTGGAACGGGCACTTGCCAGCAACGACATTCCTTTTGAACGGGTTAACGTAGGAGATCGGTTTATTGCCCGCCGGCTTGCCAAGAGAAACTGGAATTTGGGTGGCGAGGAATGCGGTCACATATTGAACGGCGAGACAGGTGTACCGGGAGATGGTCTTGCTGCGGCGATCGAAGTGTTATCGGAGCTCAAGAAGACCGGGAAATCGCTCAGCGAATTGGTCCGGGGTATCCAACTGGTACCGCAAGTGCAGGTCAATGTCTATCTTGAAAATCGCAGTTTCCCGTTACCGCATTTTGAGTTGGAAAATTGGCCTCAGGTCAGCCATGTACTGGAACAGGCCGAGTCTAAACTGAATGACTGTGGTCGAGTATCGCTGCGTGCTTCAGGGACGGAGCCGGCGATCCGCATTCTGGTTGAAGGCGAAAACCGGGATAAAATCCGCCTGATCGCTGATGCGCTCGCCGATGCAGTCCGGCAGGATTCGAGTCACAACCCGGACTGAACAATCTAAACGTCTTTCAGAATACGACGACGTTGCGCATGCCTTCTCCGGCACGCGTTGCATCAATCGCTTCGTTTATGTTCTCCAGCGGGAATGTCGAAGAAACCAGCGCATCAAGTTCAAGCGCTCCAGACTCATAGAGTCGAATCAGTTCAGCGATGTCGGCGCTCAGGTTGGCACTACCCATTTTGCTTCCCATGATGGATTGGTTCGCATCGATGAATTCAACTGTTTCGAATGAAAAGTTGACGCCGTTCGAAGGCATCCCAACCAGAATCAGCGAGCCTCCGGGTCGAATGAAGCGGAACACGCCTTCAGATGCTGCCGGATGTCCTGTGGCGACAAATACCGCGTCTGCGCCACGTCTTTCGGTTAACTCGAACACGAGGTCTCTGGGGTCTTCACGGCTGGGATTGACAGTGTGAGTGGCACCGAGGCGCGCGGCGAATTCAAGCTTTTCGTCGCTAATATCGATCGCAGTGATGGTCGCAGCCTCTCGAATTCGGGCTGCCTGTATGCAGTTGATGCCAACCCCGCCGACGCCAATAACCACAATATTTTCTCCAGCAGTTACGGCTGCGGTATTGACAACTGAACCAAAACCGGTAATGACCCCGCAAGTTAACAAGGACGCACTTGTCATGGTCATGCTTTCGGGAATTTGCACGACTTGAGATTTGTGAACAATTGCGTACTCAGCAAAGCAACCGGTGCCTAAGCCTCTGCGAACCGACATGCCATTTTGCAACTGCAGCCGCCGTGGTTCATCCGTTTCAAATTGATATTCGCACTGGCTCCACAACTTGCGCTCGCAAAAATAACACGTCCCGCAGGATCGGAGCAGGGACACCGCGGCGCGGTCACCGGGCTTGACATTTGCAACTCCCGAACCACAGGACTCGACAACTCCGGCTGCTTCATGTCCGAACAGGTTGGGTAAGCTGCCACCCCAGGCACCATCGATGTAAAGTACATCGCTGTGGCAAATTCCGCAGGTTGAAATTTTGATCATGACCTCGTCCCGGCGCGGTTCATCGATCCAGATTTCCTCAATGACCAGAGGCTGACCGAATCCGAAACAAAGGGCAGCTTTCATTTTTGTTGCCATAGGGTATTCTCCATGCGTCCGCTGATTTGATGTTGGTTTTTGATGCTTGGCGCGAGTCAGAAAAAACTCGATTTTAAACGAGTATTCGAAAACAAATGCCCAAAGTTGAAACGTTCAGCGTCTGCCCGTCTGTTGTGGCTCCATAGACACCAGCAATTCGAACCCGGCCTGCTGCAGATACAATTTTTCCTGGACAAGATCGGCCTGGGTAAGGGGATGCTGATTGAGCCAATCCGGTGGAAACCCGAGTGTGATTCGGTTTTTCTTCGCTCGACAGTTGACCGACAGTCCCGGGCGCTGGGTCCGCGGGCGGTGTAGCAGTACTGCTAAACGCAACAGCACGCATAATCTGCGCAACACTTTTGTCGGCAGTTGTGTGTGGTGAGCGTCGAATGCATCTTTGGGAAATTTTCTTCGATGCCAGCGCACAAGTGCACCCAGTGCGGTTTGTTCAGAGCGAGAAAAACCGGCCATATCTGAAAACTCCACCAGGTAGGCACCATGCTGATGGTACTTGGCATGGGCGACAGAGAGCCCAATTTCGTGCAGTTTTGCTGCCCAGCCGAGCAAACTTCTGGTTTGTGGGTATTCTTTGAACCATCTTTGCGAGACCTGGTCGTACATGTCCAGCACGGTAGTTTGTACGCGATTTGCATGGGGTAAATCGACCGACCACAGTTCAATGAGAGATGTCACAGTGCGCTCGCGGGCGTCATCATTTCGAAGTCTGCCAAGGAGGTCATACATCACGCCTTCTCGCAGTGCCAGGGCTGACACTTCCATTTCCTCAATATCAAGCATTTCGAACAATGCACAGACAATTGCAAGTCCACCTGGGAGGACCTCACACCGGGTTTCATCGAAACCCAGATCAATGAGCTCCGAGGTATGATTTCTTAGCAGGATCTGTTCTCTAAGTTCATTCAATGCTGGTCTGGAGATCACACCAGTGCCCTGATTCAGTTGGTGAATCGCTTCGCCAATTGCGCGAATGGTTCCCGAGCAGCCAAGCACTTTATCCCAACCGTGGTCGCGGTACTTTTTGTGAATTGCCCTGATTTCGAGTTGTGCAGCCTGCTCGGCGAGTGCCAGACGCGTTTTGCGAATTCTACCGTTTGGAAAAAACCTTTTTGACAGACTTACGCAGCCAATATAGAGGCTTTCGACCAGATGAGGCGCATAGCCACTGCCAGCGATGACTTCAGTACTTCCGCCACCAATGTCAACCACCAGCTGATTGACAGCATTGTCTGCTGACAGTCCATAACAAACAGACTCGTAAATCAGTCTGGCTTCCTCGCGTCCGGTAATCACCTCAATATTGTGACCCAGAGACCGCTCTGCCTCTGGCAGGAAGTGGCTGATGTTCTTTGCCTTGCGGAATGTATTGGTACCGACCGCCCGGATATTTGTGGACGGTAAATCACGCAGCCTTTCACCAAAGCGTCGCAGACACTCGAGTGCACGCTTTTGAGCCTGAGGGGTCAGATTGGAATTTGAGTCGAGTCCGCCGCCGAGCCGCACAATCTCCCGAATGCGGTCGATGACCACCAGCCTGCCATTTTCAAGTCTGGCGATTACAAGATGAAAGCTGTTGGAACCAAGGTCGACAGCAGCGATAAATTCAGTATTGTCAGTTGTATTGACGCGATCGGAATCTGAATTCACTGAGTGCCCAATTTATGCAGTAGCGATGCATTCATATGCCATTGAAGTACGCCGTCGGAATTACCAGGGTGCTGCTCAAAACCAATCATGCATGCACTGGCTTTGCCAAATTTAACCCGTTGTGTCTCAGCGCCGCAAAACTCCTGCATCAGCCAGCTTAAATCGGGTTCGTGTCCAACCAGCACGATGGTGCCTGATTGTCCATCCAGCCAGCTTTTAACCGTGTGGAAACTGCATCCGGGTGTTAGAAGATCTGACACTTCGAGTTCAGGACGCTGGTTTTCAGCGATGGCTTCATGAAAAAGTTGAGCGCTCTGCAAAGCCCGAGTGTAAGGGCTGCTTACAATACGCTGAACATCACCGTCAAGTGCTTTATTCAACCCCTTGCCGATGAGTTTCATCATTTCAGCACCGGCGTTCGTCAGAGGACGTTTTGACTCTGGCGCACCGTTGCTGGTCATGTGAAAAACGTAGCGATCTTCAGCGGCGGCGTGCCTTAGTAAAACGAGTCTCATAACAGTTCAATAGAGTCAAGCAGCGGGTTGCGGGTTCACAGCTTAGTGATAACAGTACCAATATAATACAGGGAAATTCTGCAGGAATGATAAAGATAATTTTCCGCAATCAAGTGCCTTGAACATTGTTCATCAGCACAATTGACTTGAATGGCACTCACGAGTCATTGAAACATTTGCGACCCCTGCAGCTGCTTGATTCACACCTGCAAGGAGATGCCAGGCGAGCGTCTCGCCAAATCCGTCCTATGCAAAATTTTCGTCGCGCCAGATGGGCAGACAACAAAAGCGCGCAGCAATGACGGATCATACCTGCCCACGGCGCCGAAATTCATCCGATATTCTTGATGTTGTTCGTCATTACCCTGAGATCGTCAAGGTCGGGATGTACGTAGCGCATCGTGGTTCGAATATTGGTGTGTCCGAGGAGTATTTGAAGATCCTTGTATCGCCCGATGCGCGCAAGTTCGGTTGCCATTGTATGGCGAAGCTTGTGAGCCGAAATATCAATCCCGGTCAGCGCGCGCAAGCGCAAGAAAAAATTGGAAATGGCCCGAACCGAGATATGACCGTTTCGGCACGAGTAATACTTGTTAGAGAAAAGCGCAATGTCAAATACATAGCGTTCCTTGAGTTCACAACTGTCCACCAGCGTGGTCACTGTATGCCTGCGCAATTCGAGCAGTGATGGGGCAAGTAATTCCACGATTGGTATTTCCCAGGCTCGCCGGTTTTTGCTGGATTCCGCGCGCAGTTCAATGGCCCTGCGTCTAAGGTCAATATCACCCCATTTCAATTGTGCAATCTGACGTCTGCGCATCCCGGTGTAGTACAGCGTTCGCAACAGAGTTGCCCAGAACCAGTGCGGCTGAAAAGCCGATGTTTCACTCGAGACATACACCATGACCACTTGCAGCTGTTCGGGTCTGAGTACTTTTGGCCGATCGACGAATGTCGGCATCGTTACTTGCGAGAATTTGGGCGGGTTTACGCAAATTTGCTGTTGCACAGCGAAATTGAGCAGTGCACGCATATGGCTAATATAGTTGTTCCAGGTGCTGCGACTTGCACCGCGCTCAAGGACGACATCTCGCCAGCGAAGCAACACATCAAGTGTAATTTCGTCGACATTTTCAATATCGGTGTCTCGAGTAAAGATTCGGGTAACAAATCGATAGTGTTTGATGGATGCTTCTGTGAACGCACGCTGGCGCAAATAGATATCCGTCAGTTGTTGAATATTCATCACTTTGTCGACTCCATTCGAATAAGTAATTTTCAAAATTGCTGTTTGGCGACAATCTTCGAACTTCATGTTCGAATCGGCGGCAATTGTCCTTAGCAATGGGGGTTAAATTTAACCATCGGACTACCCGCGAAATGCTCAGCAAACCATGGTCTACCAGCCATTCGGCGAGGGTAACAGTTTTCTAACGTTTAAAAATAAAAAGACTCCAAAATTCAGTTTAGATTAGCAAAGATTTAAATGCCTGATGGTTGAGTCAGGTGTACAACAAGCAAATGACTCAAGACCCGCTCAAAGCGCGGCATCATCGCAAAAAATTGATCGTCTTGGGGGAAGGTAAATGCGGCGTAGTTAAGCTCAGCGATGGCTGATTTTAGTGAAGCGTGAAAAAAACAAAAGGATAGATTAATCAGATACTTACACTATTCACGGAAAATTAAAGAAACCTGAGTCTTAATCAAGTTTTTTGTGCTATTTTTTAAATTATTATGCCTAATTATTTGAAAATAATATCAGCGAAAAAGAAAAACGTTCAAAAGATATTTTTCGCCCAGTCAGAGCAAAATCCGCTTGATTTACGGTCGTACCCGCTGCCATTTTGGTTCAAACTGGTGAACATTCGTTCAAACTACTCGACGCCGCTCAAAAGTTCGCTGAATGTGCGGATAATTTTGTCCTGTCTGAAATTATCTATGACACAGAATAAACATTCTGTACCGCAATTGTCAAGTCCAATCCCGGAGAATTTCCCGCCGCGCCCGCAAGCGGCCGCCCGGATGCCGAGCGAACGGTAAACGGTGCAACAAATCCTATACCAACTGTGCCAAATCCCCCTGAAAACACCACCCGGCAACCCGGCACCGCGAGCAAAATGGTCAGCCGCGCCGGGCGTAAATACCTAAGCGCCGAGGAACGCCACCGGTTCATCGCTGCGGCGCGGCGCGCGGCGCGCCCCGAAGTGCAGACCTTTGCCTTGACCCTGACCTTCAGCGGCTGCCGGATCTCCGAAGCCCTCGCGCTGCGCGCCGCCGATGTCGACCTCGAACAGTCGCTGCTGCGCATCCGCACCCTCAAGCGCCGCACCGAGTGCTGGCGCGAAGTGCCGGTGCCCATTGAACTGACCCGCAGCCTGGAACTCGCGCACCGCCTGCGCGCCCGCCAGGCGCAGCCCTCGCGCTGCTACAGCCGGGTCTGGCCAATGTCCCGCTCCAGTGCCTTTAGACAGATTCGCGCCCTGATGCACGAGGCCGCTATCAGTGGCCCCCAGGCCTGCCCCAAGGGCTTGCGGCACGGCTTCGGGATTGCCGCAGTCGCGGCCGGCGTGCCGCTGCCGACGCTCGCCGCGGTGCTCGGCCATTCCAGCATTACCACCACCGCGGTTTACACCACCGCGGCCGGCAACGAGGCGCGCGCTCAGCTCGGCCGCATGTGGGAGAGCTGACCGGCCGGGCGCAGCTAGCCGATCGACTCCAGCCGTTCGGTCATGGCGCGCATGGTTTCAATCTCGGGGTGCACGTAGCGCATCGTGGTCATCATCGAGGTGTGCCCCAGCAGATTCTGCAGCTCCTTGTACAGCCCCAGACCCGCCAGATGGGTCGCCATGGTGTGCCTGAGTTTGTGCGCCGAAATATCAACGCCCGAGCCATTGCGCAGCCGCGAGAAAAAGTTTGACACCGAGCGCGCCGTCAGCCGGCCATTCATGCACGATCGGTACTGCTTGGAAAAAAGGCTGATGTCAAACACATACCGGTCGTTCAGGTCCTCGTGCTCACCGAGCACCTGCCGGGTGTGTTCATTGAGCTCCAGCAGCGACGGCAGCAGCGCTTTGCTGACGGGGATGTACCACTCCCGGCGGTTCTTGCTCGAGTCGGCCCGCAGGTGAATGGTCGCCCGTTCAAAGTCCACATCGCGCCACTTAAGGCCAATCAGCTGACGGCGCCGGATGCCGGTGAAATAAAGCGTGCGCACCACCACTGCCCAAAACCAGCGCGGCCGCATTTTCGCACGCTTGCTCGACATGAACTGCATCACATCCTTGAGCTCTTCCAGCGTAATCGTCTTCGGCCGACTCAAATGCACCCGCATGGCAAGTCGCATGGTGTCCGGCATCTGTGCAATTAACTGTTCATTGTACGCATAGCCAAGCAGCACCCAGATGTGCCGCAGGTAATTGTTCCAGGTGGACATGCTGACATTGCGCCGCATCGTCATTTCGCGCCACTCAAGCAGCACCTCCGAGGTCACCTCGTTGACTTTGGCCACCCCGCTGTCCCGCACAAAGCGCGAAACAACAAATCGATAATGGAACTTGGAAGCATCTGCGAGCGCTCGTTCGCGTAAATACTTTTCAAGTAGCTCAATTAGGTCCATGATTGCCTCCTACGACATAAAAATTTCTAATAAAGTACTCAGAATGCTGACATAAAGTTATCAGAATGAGAGAATTTAAAGAAAATCTTGGAGAAAATCAAGTATTTTTTCAATTTTTTTAAAAAAAAGCCTGTTTGATGCGATTTTTTCGAGTTTCTTAAGTCGAATGAGACGGTTTTGGCGACTCTACCTGTGACCGTATACTCAGTGGCGTCTGCGACCCAACGCGTTTTGCACATGACGCGTGGCCGACCCCGCCGCGCCTTCCAGGCGGGCGCTCCACTGGCTGACGGTGCCACCGAGTGCCAGTGCCGCACGCGAGCCCAGCGCGCCGACCAGCATGAACCAGGCAATCGGCAGCGCTAAATACGCAAGCAGCGTAATCAGCCCCAGCACAACATCCGAAACCGTGCCGCTGCCGCCGAACTCGAACACCGAAGCATCCGGATACATGGTCTGCAGCAGTTTTTCGTCGAGAAACTCAGCCAGCGCCCAAAGCGCCGACAAAAAACGCAGCGCAAACAATATCAGCACCGCCCGTACAATCATGCCCGGCTGCAGCACCGCGAACGGTACCATGAGCGGCAGCGCCGCATACAGCACCATCAGCAGCAGCGCCTGCAGCATCGGCAGCCCGACCACCACCAGTTCCATGACGATGTGCATCAGGGCCGAAAACGTCAGTGCCCCCAGCGTGCCGATGAGCTGCTGCAGTCCGTCGAAGTTCAGCCACTCGAGCGACATAAATGGTGCTGCAACGCCGCGGTCTGCTTTCGCAGCCATCACCTGTGGCACCTCGTTCAGCATGCGGCGCAGCACCCGATCCTCAATCTGTCTTTTATAGACCGGGCTCGGGTCAGACAGCGCCGCGCTTATCTGCCAGAATCTGTCCTGGAACCATGGCGCCTGCCGGTATACGTCTGCCATCAGCCGCGCCCTTAGCCCGATGCCGGGTTCATCCCACCAGCTGTCACAGCGAGGCTGCGCGCTGCCAGGGTCTGCCGCCCGGCCGGGCGGCCAGCCCGGCACTGGCGACGCGGCGCCATGGCCCGTGCCACACCTTTGCACATCCGAACACATCCTGTAATAGCCTTCGGTCTGAATAAACAGGTGTGAACCCAGCCAGTCAACCGCCTCGAAGACGCCGTGCGCGCGAGGCGGGTTGCGCGCCGCCTGGTATTTGGCCAGCGATGGCTCGTAGCAGTCCTCGCGAAACTGCCTGAGCTCAGCGATCAGGCTTGCATCGCTAAACGAAAGCTCGGCAATGCGCAGCAGACTCGCCCGCAAAACAGCCGGGTCTGTCAGGGTGTCGATCAGCGCCACCACCTGATTGGTAAACATCGATGCGACCTGATACACCAGCCACCAAAGGAGCGGCACCCGGATCACGCCGATGGCCCGCGGTGCATCGGCATAAGGCGCAAGCGGCTGCTGCGCGCTAAGGGCACTGTCAGCATACGGCTCGGAGAACTGGACATCGGCGCGGCTGACCGGCACCGCAGGCAAAAAAGCCAATACGATGATCACGAGGTAAAGCAGTGCATCGTGTTCCATGCGCCGCAGCGACACCACCGCTGCATCACGCGACGACTGACTGCGTATCGGCTCCGACCAGTTGCGCCACACGAGCACGGCAAGCGGCAGCAGGACCAGGCCGCTGGCGGCCATCATTTGCGCGATGCCATTGGCCACGTGCCAGCCGATTAACGTGGTGGCGAGTTCAAAGTAGGAGTGCACCTGCATTGCAGTCACGCGCTATCTTAGCAGCTGCTTTGGCGCGCTGCGGGACGGCGCCACCGGCGTTCTAAGTACCCGGTAGGCCGCCAGTATCTCCAGTACGGTGGCGGACACAATTTGCCGGCGCGCCTGCATCTCCCAGCTCGCCCGGTCAACTTCGCGTTCCAGCACCGCGATTTTTTCGACCACCGTATCGCTTAGCGCACCGGCTCGCTGGATATGCGGTTCCATCAGACCGCTCAAGAGCATGCGGCGCGCCAAAAAGGCCTGTTCCACCGTCTTGGCAAGCGCCGCTTCATTCGCCACGCGATTGATCAGAAAATCCCGGTCGGGCAGCTCCCGAAGTGCACTGATCAATGGCGCGCCGAGCACCAGGCCGCCTTCGGGCAGCTCAAGCTGGGCGGACGGGCCCTGAAATTCAGTGTTATAGACCCGTTCGGCGAGTAATTCACGAATCGAAGCGGTCCGCTGATCAATCTTGGGTAGCAGGCCGCGGCCAGCAATGGTTTCAACGGCCTCGCCGGCCTGAATGCGGTAATCCCCAAGCACTTGGACCACCCAGTCGCCGGCTGCCGCAGGTGTGCGCCAGGTGCGCACCAGTGGCTCCTCATTGCTTGCCGCGTCGCCGGACGGCACCCCCTGACACCCGCCTGACTGATTCAGCAGCAGGCACCAGCCGGCTCGGGCAGTGTCGTGCAACAGCCAAATCGCGTCAGCCCCCTGGCAGCCTGCGCGGGTGCCGCCGAGCCACTCGACACAGCCGTCTGCGGAATCCGCGTCACGCTTGGCCGTCGCCGCGCTCGCGCCGTCGCGCGCGGCGCGCTGCCACACTTCAGTGCGCGCCGCCTCAAACAGGTCCTGCTCCGGGGTGCCCGCCCGTCCGAGTGCCGCAAAGTCCTGGCGGCATTCGTCGACTGACAGATTCCACCGATTCTCAGCTCGGACCACATAGTGCTGCAGCAGCTGGCAAAGCCCCGGCCGGGCGCGGCACAGCACCGAACCCGGCAACGCGCTCGATACCGCCTGCGGCACAGCCGTCAGTGCAGTCAGTGACTCCTCGAGCCGCGCCGACAGCATGTCAACGATGTCATCGGCTCGCTGAAACGCCCCGCAGGCTGCTTGTGGCGCAAGGTTTTGTCCGCGCAGCCGGCGCTCGCTGGCAGCCGCGGCCGCGGCCGCATCCGTTGCCCGTCCACCGCCGAGTAAATAATACAGTGCAAAATCATGCACTTCATCAGCCGCGCGGGTGCAATCGCCAAGGCTGATGCCAAGCGCGGTGCAAAGCACCACCGCGCTCCCTCGCAGCCGCCTGCCACGGAGCAGCAAACTCAGCACTCGAAACATGGTTTTCTCCGTTTGAATGAATGTTGCAACCCTAGCACAACCGGGCCTTTGCGAGAAACAATAACGCGAAATTGCCGGCTGCGTAATTTCCCCGCTTCAGGCGCGGCTAGCGCCGTCATCAGCGGCATATAATGGCCCGTTTGATGACTAGCTTGCTCGGGGCCGCAATTTTCTTTTATGTCAGACAGCTTCGATACCCTCGCCCTGGCGGCGCAACTGGTGCGCGTGCCGTCTGTCACGCCCGACGACCGCGGCTGCCAGGCGCAGCTCGCCGCGCGCCTTGAACGCATTGGCTTCAAGACCGAAGCACTAAACTGTGGCGCGGTTTCCAATCTGTATGCAAAACGCGGCCGCGCGGCACCGCATCTGACTTTCGTCGGTCACACCGATGTCGTACCGCCTGGCGATGCCGACGCCTGGCTGTATCCGCCGTTTTCGGCCACCGTGGCCGATGGCATGCTCTACGGGCGTGGCGCAGCCGATATGAAGGGCAGTATCGCCGCCATGGTGACCGCCTGTGAGCGGCTGTTCGCCCGCGGCGGCGCGGGATTCGACGGCACGCTGTCAATGCTGATCACCAGCGATGAAGAAGGCCCCGCGGTGGCTGGCACCCGCCATGCGCTGGCCGAGCTGACCGAACGCGGTGAAACGTTCCAGTATTGCCTGGTCGGTGAGCCAACCTCGGAAAAAACCCTTGCCGATACGATTAAAGTCGGTCGCCGCGGCTCGCTGAGCGCGACGCTGACCGTGCGCGGCCAACAAGGGCACGTTGCCTATCCGCAGCTGGCCGACAATCCCATCCACCGGGCCGGGCCACTGGTCGCGCACCTTGCTCAATATCGATGGCATGACGGCGATGAGCTGTTTCCGGATACCGCGCTGCAAATCTCCAACATTCACGCCGGCGTGGGCGCCGATAATGTCATCCCCGCGGAACTGAAATTGAATTTCAACATTCGTTACTCACCAGCGCAGCGAGCTGAATCGCTGATCCATGATATCGAGACGCTGTGCCGCGCGCACACTGACAATTGCGTTATCGAGTGGCAAGAGCCTTCACACCCCTATCACAGCCAAAACGGGCACTTCGCCGAGCTTGTTGGTGACGCGGTCTATGCCGAGCTTGGCACCCGCGCGCGCCGCTCAAGCAGCGGCGGAACCTCCGATGGCCGCTTCGTGGCGAGCACCGGGGCCGAGGTGGTGGAACTCGGTCCGCTGAACGCCACCATTCACCAGGTCAATGAGTGCGTCAGCGTGCGTGATCTTGACCGGCTCTCGAACATCTATCAGCGTGTGATCGAGCAATTGGCTGCGCAACATCCCCTGGCCTGAACATGCCGCCGGTGCCTGACCAGGCTCAACTCATCGCCCGGGGACGCCAAAGCTACGCGCCCAACTACCAGCCGCGCGAGGTGGTGTTTGAATCCGGGCTCGGCAGCATACTGAAGGATCTCGCCGGCGCGTCGTACCTCGA
>JAJDZL010000070.1 GCA_022824665.1 Gammaproteobacteria bacterium
CGCGCAATCAAACCCGGTCAACGGGTCGTCTTGCAGTGTTCGGAAACAGCCAATTTTGTCATATGCTACTTTGTGGTCCTCAATATCGGTGCGGTTGGAATTGCTGTATCCACCCGGTTGAATCAGGAGGAGCTTGAGTTCGTACTCAGCGACAGCAATGCATGCGCATTCCTTTATGATTCAAAAACCGCGGCTGTCGGACAATCAGTGGCAGGCGGTGAAGGTGCTGAATTGATGAAGGCGAATGTCGATCACCTGATTCCTGATCATTTTGATTCAATGGAACTTGACACCGTTCCCCGTGGTCCAGGTGATGAAGCCTTGTGGGTATATTCATCCGGCACAACAAGTCGTCCAAAAGGGATTGTGCACACCCATCGTCAGATCATAGAGTGCTGCAGATTTCATCTGGATGCTTTGCAATTGAAGCGCGGCGACAAAATATTCTGCACCTCAAAGTTATCGTTTGCCTACGCGCTGGCCAATGCTTTGCTGGCACCGCTTAGATTAGGCGCATCGGTTTATCTGCATCCAGACTGGATGACACTCGATACGGTTCGTTCGGTGGTGTTGCGTGAGCAGCCGCGTGTGGTATTTGGAGTCCCCAGTATTTATCAAGGTCTTATGGATGAATCGCAGTCGACGGATGAGTCCACATTTGCTTTGCCGGAGTATTTTGTTTCGGCCGGTGAGCACCTGCCTTCGAATGTTCGCAAAAGGTGGCTGCAGCTAACCGGTCGTACGATTATCAATGCTTACGGCTGCTCGGAAACGCTGTTTCTTGCGCTCGCCGGCAATGCCCGCACCACCCCGCCGAATTCAGTTGGAATGCTGCTGCCAAACGTTACCGGTGAGTTGCAGGGCGCCGCGACTGATAACAGTGAAATTTCACCGCGCCAGGGCGTGCTGCATCTCGCGCATCCGTACATGTTTACCCGTTATGCCAATCGGGATGCAGACACCGCTGAGCGTCTCGTGAATGGACACTTCAATACCGGGGATCTCTATCGTCAGGATGTCGATGGGAACTGGTATCACATGGGGCGTGAAGATGAGTTGATAAAAGTATCAGGTCAATGGGTATACTTGCGCGAGATTGAAAAAGCGGGTCGAACAATGACGGCAGTGATTGATGTGGCTGTCGTCGGTGCAAAGGACGACAAGGGTATGCTTCGGCCTGCAATGTTCTTCGCGTCGAAAGACTCGGTGTCAGACAAAGAATCTCAATTGAGGATGAATCAGCATTTAAAGTCAAAACTTCCGCGCCTCAAACGCCCAAGCTGGATTCGGGTGCTGAATGAATTTCCGCGTACCGCGAACGGCAAGTTAAGCCGCGCTCGGCTGCAGCAAATGGTTGCAGGGCAAGCCCATGATTGAGAGCGAGTGGCTGCATACTGTGGAGTGGGGTGAATGCGACCCGGCTGGTATTGTCTTTTACCCGAATTTTTATCGCTGGTTTGATTCGAGTGCCCATTACCTGATGAAATCTCATGGCTTAGGACAGACAGAAATGATCGCGCGCTATGCAATTGTCGGCTTCCCGCTGATCGAAACCCATGCAAAATACATCCGGCCGGTGAAGTGGGAAGACGAGGTTAAGGTAAAAAGCAGTATCGAAGCCAATTCCCGCAAAACATTTACTGTAAAACACCGTATTTTCAGGGTCAACGGGACTGAAGAGCTTTGTGTTGAAGGTCACGAAGTCAGGATTTGGGCAGTAAAAGACAAAGATACCGGTTTAATGAAAGCCGGCCAATTGCCAGATGAAATTGTTGAGCGACTGGGATAAGGTCTGCCGTTAGCTGGTTAGCTCAAGCGACGTACAAAGGGAGAAATCATGAAACTATATGGCTATTTTCGAAGCTCTGCGGCATATCGTGCCAGGATTGCTCTCAATCTCAAGGGGATCGCTTATGAAGATGAATTTATGCATCTTCGAAACAATGAGCACAACGACGCAGCGTTTCGTTCGATCAACCCGCAAGGGCTGGTGCCTGTGCTGGAGGACGGTGAAACCGTGATCACGCAGTCTGTTGCAATAATGGAATATCTGGAGGAAAAATATCCAAGCCCTGCCTTTTTGCCCCAGGATGCAGTGCAGCGCGCTTATGTGCGCTCAATTGTGCTGGCAATTGCGTGCGACATTCATCCGTTGAACAACCTTAGGATATTGAGGTATCTTGAATATAATCTTGACCTTGATCAGGCGAGACGCAATAAATGGTACCGGCACTGGATTGCAGTTGAATTTCAGGCTTTGGAAGCGAAATTGGCTGCTGGTCGGCAGTATGGAAAGTTTTGTTTTGGTGACGCGCCGACCATGGCGGACATCTGTTTGGTGCCGCAGGTCAGCAACGCCCGCCGATTCAATTGCGATTTGGAAGAATATCCGATCCTGGTCGGAATAGACAGAAACTGCCGGCAGTTGGAGGCATTCCAGCGTGCCGCACCGGAGAATCAGCCAGATGCTGAGTAACAGTCATATTTTAGGGGAGTAGCTAGTATGGGATGGCAGCGTAAGGTACTGAGAGTTAATCTCACCGAAGGAAATGTTCAGGTTGAACCGCTCAACATGGAGTGGGCTCAGCAATATCTGGGAGAACGGGGACTTGGCACAAAATATCTGTATGAGAATATGGACCCGACCGTTGATGCCCTTGACCCCGCCAATGTTCTGATATTTGCGACCGGTCCGTTAACCGGCACCATGGCTTCGACATCCGGCCGCTACGCGGTCATCACGAAGGGTGCATTGACCGATGCGATTGCGTGCTCGAATTCGGGTGGTAAATTTGGAGCTGAGTTGAAATTTGCAGGCTATGACCTGCTGATCCTCGAAGGGCGCGCACCCGAGCCATCCTACCTTAAGATATATGACGATCATGTGGAGATTCTTTCAGCCGAACCCATTTGGGGCAAGTCAGTCTGGCAGACAGAGGACTGGCTGAAGTCGCATCATCAGGACCCATTGATGAAAGTTGCATCGATCGGGGTGGCGGGTGAAAATTGTGTGCGGTATGCCTGCGTCGTCAATGATCTGCACCGTGCCGCCGGCCGTTCTGGTGTTGGTGCGGTGATGGGATCCAAGAACCTTAAAGCGATTGCTGTACGCGGCACCGTTGGTGTAACAGTAGACAATCCCAAGAAATTCATGGAAGTCGTCAAGGAAACCCACGCCAAACTTGCCGTCAGTGATGACGTTAAGGAACTGGCGGACTATGGTACCAATGCCATGATTGACATGATGCAGGAGTTTGGCGGGCTGCCCACCCGGAATTTCCAGGAAGTTCAGTTTGAGGGGGTGGACAACATCAACCCCGCGGCGATGACTAAAGTCAAGGAAAACGGTCATAAGAACCTCCTTGCGAACAAGGCATGTTTTGGATGCACCATCGCCTGTGGCCGAATTGCACATATCGATAAGGATCATTTCACGATTTCCAACCGTCCCGAATACTGGCATGCAAGTGGCGGCCTGGAATACGAAACTGCGTTTGCATTTGGGCCCGATTGTGGTGTCGATGACATTGATGCACTGACATTCGCCGGGTTTCTCATGAATGAGCACGGTATGGATCCGATTTCGTTTGGCGGTACGCTGGCGGCAGCAATGGAGCTTTACGAGATGGGCGTGATTACCGATGAAGATACCGATGGCGTTGCGCTTAAATTCGGTAATCCGGAAGCACTCACCGTGATGGCGGAGAAGACCGGTAAGTTTGAAGGCTTCGGTCAGGTACTTGGGCTGGGTTCCAAACGAATGTGTGAGAAGTACGGACATCCGGAATTATCAATGACGGTCAAGGGTCAGGAATTTGCCGGTTATGATTCCCGAGCCTTGCAGGGTATGGGACTTGGATATGCAACAGGCAACCGCGGTGCGTGCCACATGAAACATGATGTATTTGGTCCCGACATGGAAGATCAGACGGGGGAAGGTAAGGCACTGCCCTGTAAAAAGTCGCAGGACAAGATTTCTGCAATTGATTCGACTGGTCTTTGCTGGTTTACCTCAGGAACCTGGAGAATTACCGACTACCAGGCACAGGTTGACGCCGCGTGTGAAGGCGACTGGACAGTTGCCAGAATGTTTGAGACCGGCGAGCGCATCTGGAATCTGGAGCGGCAGTTTAATCTTGCTGCAGGGTTAACCAAAGATGATGATTCACTTCCCAAGCGTTTATTGAGTGAGCCAGCTAAATCTGGTGTTGCCAAAGGCAAGGTCAATGAACTTGGCAGGATGCTGCCGGAATATTATGAAATTCGCGGCTGGACCGATGATGGTATCCCAACGAAAGAAACGCTTGAACGACTTGGGCTCTAAGGTGTTGACTCTATGCAGCTGAAGGTCAAAGTCGTTGGTCCGCTGAGCAGATATCTTCCAGCTGGCAGCGTCGATAATCAAACGGTGATTGATGCTGCGGAAGGCGCTACCGTTGCTGACCTCATCAAGGCACTCGGGATGCCTGAAGACCAAAAGTGCATTGTATCGATCGATGACGAGGTTGTTCCAACTGGCGAGCGGCAATCGAAGCTGCTTTCTGCTTCAGATAGCATAAAGTTGATATCACCACTGAAAGGCGGTTAACCGCTTTTTTACAAAGGTTTTTGGATGCGGCTTATTGTCGCTTTTTGCTGAGCCGCTATCGAGAGAATTTTGGGTGCGTCTTGTATACGGCGGGGCGCACTAATCCGGACAGTTGTCAATCGCCTGTCAACGCCTTAAGACCGACAATCAGTCGGTCAATTCCTTCAACAACGGTATCCGGTTCAAGTGCGCCATAGGAGACACGCAGACATTCACGTTCGCTAATTCCGAATGCTGAGCCGGGAATAACCGCAACGCGGTGATTTTCAACCAAAAA
>JAJDZL010000067.1 GCA_022824665.1 Gammaproteobacteria bacterium
AGGTTGATCAGCAATTGAGCGCAATTATTGGCTCGCGGAACGAAACCGCCTGCGCCAAAAAACATCAATTCCACCACGGGTGAACAAAAAGTCCAGTGGGTGCGCCGGTCAAAATGAACGATATCGGATAGATTCCACCCGGTCGACTACATCCGTCGCCAAAGTACAGGATGATTCGCTGGTCGATCTGCCAGCGCGAAGAGATGTCAGTCCAAGGCGGCCTCAAGCTCTGGAATTGCGCTAAACAAATCAGCGACCCAGCCGAAGTCTGCAACCTGAAATATGGGCGCTTCTTCGTCTTTGTTGATTGCAACAATAACCTTTGAGTCTTTCATACCTGCCAGGTGTTGAATGGCACCGGAGATACCCACTGCAATGTAAAGGTCCGGTGCGACAACTTTTCCGGTCTGACCAACCTGGTAGTCATTCGGCACATAGCCCGCATCGACAGCCGCGCGTGACGCACCAACAGCAGCACCAAGTTTATCAGCCACTCGCTCAAGCATGTTGAAATTGTCACCGCTTTGCATCCCGCGTCCGCCGGAAATTACAATACTGGCCGTCGTGAGTTCAGGACGCTCACTGCGGGTCAGATCATGTTTGACAAAACTCGATAATCCTGCATCTGCACTCGGTGTAAGACTTTCGACATCTGCACTCCCACCGTGCTCCCCTGCCGCATCAAAAGCAGTCGTTCGTACGGTAATCAGTTTGACGTCATCAGTCGAGCGGACAGTTGCCAATGCATTGCCTGCATAAATCGGTCGAATAAATGTATCGTCGCTCACGATTTCACTGATATCGGACACCTGCTGAACATCCAGCATTGCGGCGACTCTTGGCATCAGGTTCTTGCCAAACGTCGACGCCGGGGCAAAGACATGCGAGTAGTCGCGTGCAACGCCTTCCACCACCGGGGCGACATTTTCAACCAGTCCATATTCGTAGTCTGCAGCATCACACTTGCGGACTTTTTTGACGCCTTCGATCTCGGCAGCCGCGCTGGCGACCGCATCACAGTTGTGACCGATGACCAGGGCATGCAAATCTTCGTCGATTTGCATGGCGGCAGTAACCGTATTCAGTGTTGACGCCTTGATTTGTTCATTGTCGTGTTCAACCACAATCAGTACACTCATCACAGCACCTTCGCTTCATTTGTGAGTTTTTCAATCAGTTCTTCTGCATTTGCCACTCGAACGCCCGCCTGTCTGCTTGGCGGCTCATTGACCTCGAGCACGTCGACTCTGGGCGTTACGTCAACACCCAGCTCATCCGGTGTCAGCGTTTCAATCGGTTTGCGACGCGCCTTCATGATGTTGGGCAAGGATGCATAGCGCGGCTCATTCAAACGCAAGTCAACCGTGATAACGCTCGGACGAGACAGTCGCACTGTTTCCAATCCACCGTCTACTTCTCGCACCACCTGGAATCCATCGTCCTCAATCTCGATTTTCGAAACAAACGTACCAAGCGACCAATTCAGCATTGCAGAGAGCATCTGCCCTGTCTGGTTGTTGTCATTGTCGACAGCCTGTTTGCCCATCACAACAAGACCGGGCTCCTCGCGTTCAATGACAGCTTTCAATAGTTTGGATATTGCCAGCGGTTCGAGTGGCACATCAGTTTGAATCAAAATGCCGCGATCGGCACCCATTGCCAGTGCTGTTCGAATGGTTTCCTGGCTTTGTTGCGGTCCAGCTGCAACAACAATAAGCTCTTCAGCTGCGCCGGATTCTTTCATGCGAATCGACTCTTCCACTGCGATTTCACAAAATGGATTCATCGCCATTTTCACATTATTCAATTCAACGCCAGAGCGGTCTGTTTTCACCCTGACTTTAATGTTCGCGTCAATCACGCGCTTAACAGGAACAATGATTTTCATACCGCTCCCCGGTCAAATTAGATCTGGTTGTTTGTGTGAATTGGCTACGACTTGAGCCTGACGTTATCTGGATCGTGAGGCGAGTTTTCGACAACGGTGCAATTATATCGGTCGCCTAGAATTTCGATTTCATATTTTGTCCCGGGTGTGCCATATCCGGTCTGGACATAACCCAGCGCGAGGCTCTTGCCGATGTAATGCCCGTAAGCACCCGCAGTTGCGCGGCCAATCATTTTCTCACCATCCCACAGCGGCTCATTGCCGAGTGGGTCTGCATCGGTTATCCCGGCAACCTCTAGCGTAACAAATTCCTGAGGAATGCCATTAGCAAGCTGTGCTTTAAGTGCGTCGCGGCCGGTAAAATCGCCCTTGTCCATGTGAACAAAAATGCCGAGTCCTGCTTCCAGAATGCTGTATTCCCGCGTCAGATCCTGACCCCACATGCGATAGGATTTCTCGATTCGCAGTGAATCCATGGCACGCATGCCACACTGACCGACGTTAAACTGCGCACCCGCATCCATCAATTGCTCAAAGATGTGCCGCTGATACTCAATCGGGTGGTGCAGCTCCCAGCCCAACTCACCGACGAAGTTCACACGCATCGCACGAAGCGGCGCAAGCCCGACGTAAATGTCCCTGGCAGTCAGCCACGGAAAGGATTGTGACGACAAATCTGTTGTCGTCAGTTTCTGGAGCACTCGCCTGGAATTCGGTCCTGCAATAACGAGCGTTGCATAACTGGTGGTAAGATTCTCCACCTGCACTGAACCGTCGTCCGGCAAATGGTTGTTTAGGAAACTCAAATCAAAGCGTTCAGCGGCACCGGAGCTGACCAGGTAAAACGATCCGTCGGAATTCCTGGTGACAGTGAATTCACTTCTTACACCCCCGCTTTTGGTCAATACATGACACAACTGAATACGCCCGGGATTCTTTGGCAGCCGGCGCGCCACCAACGAGTCAAGGTATGCTTCAGCACCTTGGCCCGACACCCGGAACTTCGAAAAACTGGTAATATCGATAATGCCGACATTCTCCCGGATATTGTTGTGTTCGTTGCCAACATGCTCAAAGTACTTTGATCTTCTAAAGCTCCAGTCATCAACCGGATCAACACCTTCGGGCGCGAACCAGTTCGGGCGCTCCCAACCGTAGCGCTGTCCCCACACAGCACCTAAATTGTCCAAACGGTCATGAATGGGACTGGTTTTGGCCGGACGGCACGCGGGTCGTTCTTCATCAGGGTAATGGATTGTGAATACATTTTCGTACGCTTCTTCATTCTTGGCGACCAGAAAGGGGCCGCGCGCGTAGTCGCCAAAGCGCCGCGGGTCGACCGCCAACAGATCAATTGGCGGTTCGCCCTCGACCATCCATTCAGCCAGCTGCCACCCTGCTCCACCGGCGGCAGTTACACCAAAACTATGTCCTTCATTGAGCCACACATTGGGTAAATCCCAAGCC
>JAJDZL010000042.1 GCA_022824665.1 Gammaproteobacteria bacterium
GCCCGCCCGTCGGATTTCTGCAGCCAAGTCCAGTTTGCAATACCGACGGATTGAACCCCTGAGAGTGCTTGCAAAGATTCAATTTCAAAGTCAGTTAGTTCATCACCATATCCCTGGATCGAAACATAGATATCTGCGCGCAGACGATCACCGAGCCAGGTGTCAACCGCTGTTCGAAAACTGCTGATCATTACACCGACTCCGATCGTTGCCGAAATGGCCACACAAAGGGCACAAATCGCAACAGATGTTCGTCCACCGCTCATTGATAATGCCCGGCTTGCCAGAATACCGCGAATACCAAAAAGATGTTTTGCAACCGACCGCATGGCTTGCCCGAGGGCTCGGCACAATATCGGTACCAGACAGAAGTACCCGGCAACGATCAGGTAAATCCCAGCGAATCCAAAGACAATGCTGGTTGGACTTAACTGCATAATTGCAATTCCAGCCAAAACAAAAAGGCCACAGGCAATCAGTGTGAGTAGAGTGCGGTTTCGCCCGGTTATTGAACGAGTTCGTCTGGGCGCTCCAAAAGTCGGCAGTACACCCGCTGCTTCTCTTAGTGCCGGCACTGTTGCGATAAGCGGTGCACCGATTCCAAGCGTCAGTGCGGTAAAAATAGTTTGTGGATTCAGTAAAGTGATTTCTGCGTTGATTGGAAAGTACAGATTGTTGATTGATTGTTCGACCAGATTCAGGAGCAGTTTTGCCAACTGGGCACCGAGCGTAAACCCGATTACAGAAGCAATCGTACCAAGCAGGGCAGCTTCCAGGATTAGTCCGGCAATGATCCGGTGGCGGGTGACCCCAAGCGCCCGAAATATCTCTATGTTGCGTACTCGCCTCATGACCAGAAAAGTCATGGTGTTATAGATTAAAAAGACAGCAACCAGCAAAGCGAGCAGGCTCATCGCAGTCAGGTTGGTTTGAAATGCCTCGGTGATCGAAATGACGGAGCGTTGCCGGTTGAATCTGCCTTCAAGCATTGCACCTTGCGGCAGCAGGCTTTCCACTGAGCGAACTGCAGATTCAGATTGTGGGAGTTGCAATTGTATGGAAGACAGTTTGCCGCGCATATCAAGTACGGTCTGCGCAGTGGCGATATCAGTCAGCAGCATCAATCGCATCGACTGCTCCTCAAGTGGAGTTGGGGCGTTCAGCAAACCGGTTATTTTCAGCACATAGTGTTCTCGTCGATGTCGAATTTCGATACTGTCACCAACATCGATCCGCAGTCGGCTCAAGGTGTCCTTTGTTGCATATGCACTGTAGGCATCGTTTAGCAGTTGACCAACATCCTGAGAACTCGACAAACTGTTTTGCTGATTACTGCTGAATTCAAAGTGTGAAATCGGGTCGATACCAAGAATCACTGCTGACAGATCATCCATGCCAACAATACGGACTCGGCCTTGTACAAGGGGTTGCGCTGGAAAGCGGGTCTCCAGCCGGATTCGTCGAAAAATATCATCGCTGACGACGCCACTGATTGTGTGGCTGGCAGATTCCTGCATCGTTTCGCTCGCCGCGAGGAAACTTTCGCGGGCACTGTAATTGGCGATATTCACCGCGACCAGTGCTGCTACGCCCAGTGCAATTCCGATGACGGACAGTGTCGAATGTAAAGGTGCGCGAATCATTTCGCGCAGCCAGGCAAGCAGAAAAATATTCAAAGTACTGTCAGGGCATTTCAATGTGCCCGGCGCGCAGCTGCCACTGGCGCTCACAAAATTTAGCCAGCTCCGAGCTGTGCGTTGCCACGATAACGGTAGATTGGCCGCGCACTTTGGCAAGTGTTGACATAACCTGTCGGGCAGCCTGCTCATCCAGATTCCCGGTCGGCTCATCAGCGAGGATCAGTTTCGGTTGATGTACAATCGCCCGAGCGATTGCGACGCGTTGCCGCTCACCACCGGACAAGGCGGCGGGAAAACTGTTGCACCGATCTTGAAGTCCTACCAGTTTCAATGCCTCAATCGTACGTTCCTTACGAGCGGATTCATTATTAAGTTCCAGTGGCAGCATTACATTTTCTGCCGCGGTCAGAGACGCTATCAGGTTGAAGAATTGAAATACGATGCCAATGTGCTGACGTCGAAGCAGTGTTCTCGGTGTTTCACCAATGCTAGTAACTCGATGTTCTGCAACATCGATTTCACCGTAATCTGGGAGATCAATACCTGCAATCAGGTTAAGGAGGGTGGATTTGCCAGAGCCGCTGGGACCGGTAATCGCGTGCATAATACCGGCCTCAAATTTAGCGTTGGCATTATTCAGTACGACGCGTCTATGACTGCCCTCGAGGTAGGACTTGGACAAACCTCGAATTAGCACTGCGATTGACCCTGCTGTCATAGAAATATTAACTGGCAAAGGAGGTGGTCATATTTGACATGATGTCAGACAGTGAAACATGGGTACAGTCAGTTTAAATCATTGCTGCTGTCATTTTCGATTCTTACGAAGCTGATTCGTTTATAGCTGTTCGAACCTCTCGCTTGTGGTCTTGGCTGTCACCACTTGCAGATCCAGTCGTTGTCCACCTTGGGACACGGCGGGAAGTGTTCCATCAACACCTCTCGCAGTTTGGAACAAACCTCTGCTGCATCTGGTTTTGCATACCGGTTCAGGCACTCATCTGGATCATCGTCTAGATCGAAAAGCTCACCCCATTCGGGATGTTCCGGGTAAAGTGTGAAGCGCCATTTATCGGTTCTCACTGTCTGGTTATATAAATCGCGGTGCGCGGTTGGGTGATATTCTCCAAAGTCATAGTTCCTCAAAGAGGCTGTCGGGTCCTCGATCAGCGGCATCATACTGATGCCGTCGAAGTTGTGATTGTGGTCCCTGATACCTGCTAATTCCAGAATTGTTGGTGCTAAATCAATGTGGCTGGTCATCGAATCTACGGTGCTGCCTGGCGCAATTTGTGGTCCTTGAATCAGGCAGGCTATTTCCGTTAACTGACGATATGGCGGTGGCCCTTTGTGCAGCAGGCCATGATCTCCGAGCAGTTCACCGTGGTCGGAGGTGAACAAAATCACTGTGTTGTTCGTGATTGCAGCCCGGGCAAGGGATTTGAGTAAACGGCCTACCTGATAATCGATCATTTCAATTGCCGCATGGGTGTATGCAATTGCCAACTGTAGTGATTTGTCGGTGATAGAATCGGTTGTAATCATTGATCCTGCTTCAAGGTCCGAGCGTGCTGACCAGTACAGTTCTCTGAATCCCGCCCCTTTGGGGTACAACTTGTCAAAATAAGGCAGCTGATGCCGACGTTCTTCTTGTGAGATCCGGGGTGCTGTCATGTCTTGATATGCAAATCGATTGGCGTACGTTTCCGGTGGGTCAAAGGGATGATGTGGATCCGGGTACGAAACAAACAAAAAGAAGGGTCTTGAGTTGTCACTGCGTTGTTCAATAAACGTCACAGCGCGATCGGTAATCCAGGTGTTGTAATGATGCTCCTCCGGTATAGCAGAGCGCCAAATCTCGTCAAGGTCGACCGGTGGGGGTTCCGGAGCGCTAGCAGGTAGCAACAGCGGGATAGATTCCGGGTGATTAAATTTCAGCCAATCGGCGTAGTGTCCAGCGAGATGCGCAGTATCCGACTCACCTAGCAGTAGATCGACTGTCTGATAGCCGTAATAAGGCCCGTTCCAGCCCTTGGAATCCGGAAGTTCCCAAAAAGCGCGCGAATCAGGCATTTTTAGCTCCGGCGGTGCCAGTAGTGGCTGCAAATGTTGTTTGCCAACGCCGTGAGTCCGATAGCCTTGTGCTGCGAGTGTGCTCGTTATTGTGGGTACATCGACCGGAAGTGCCATACCGTTCATCACTAATCTGTGATGTCGGGGATACAAGCCGCTCAGCATTGTAGCCCTACTGGGTGAGCAGATTTGCATTGGGGTATTGTGTCGGCGAAAGTGACACCCTTTTGCTGCAATACTGTCAATATTTGGAGTTCGGGCCAGCATGTTGCCGGCACAACCAAGACTGTCTGACCTTTGTTGGTCAGTGCATATCAGCAAGAAGTTTGGCGGGCTGTTCATCGAATCTCAAAGAAGCAGTACGAACAAATCGTATTGTTCTGTACATCAGGACCTTAAGGATGGGTAATTGGGATTTATTTCAATAATATAAAGAACATTCGAAAGCAGAAATTACACTACCGAAGCGGCTCTCAGCACATTGGGAACGCCGTACAGAAAGCATTCGAATTTCACACACGGCTGTGTTTAAAAGTATTGATCTTGTTCAAATAATGACTTGTTTGTCCCCTACTATGACTGGTAATTGACCGACCATAGTTTCTATGGGTTGATCCAGACGTTGTTTGAAACAGTGGCGATGGTTTTGATGCGCAGTCTGCTGCACTCTGGACGGTCAGATAAGTGGGTGGAGACTTAGTGAAATGATGGGAAGTAATTTTGAATAAGTATGGACATCATGCGTGCCTGGCAAGAAATTGTGATGTCTCAAATTCGCGGGAGTATTCGAGCCTGCTGAAGAAAGAACTACTGGTGTGAGTTAGAACTAGCACTTAAGCTTTCTGACCTCATCCAGTGTCAGATCAGTGATTTCACTGATCAGTGAATCACTCATGCCCTTGTTTATCATTCGTTCAGCATGCATTTGTCTAGTTTCGGTCACGCCTTCGAGTTTGCCTTCGAGTTTGCCTTCGAGTTTGCCTTCGAGTATGCCTTCGAGATTGAATTACTGCA
>JAJDZL010000172.1 GCA_022824665.1 Gammaproteobacteria bacterium
ACCCGCATCGCATCTGCGATCAGGGCGCGAAAAAGATCAATGTCATAGTTGCTGAGAACACCCTGCATCACGGTCGAAATGCGCTCCAGACCCATGCCAGTGTCGACCGAAGGCTTTGGCAGCGGCTTCATCGTGCCGTCCTGAAATCTCTCAAACTGCATAAACACCAGGTTCCAAAGCTCCACGTAGCGGTCTCCATCCTCCTCCGGTGTGCCCGGGGGACCACCCTCGACCGCTGGTCCGTGATCATAAAATATTTCCGAGCACGGGCCGCAAGGTCCGGTATCACCCATTGCCCAGAAATTATCTGAGGTCGAAATTCTCGCAAACTGATCGTTCGGCACGCCGATATCATTCAGCCACACATCGGCTGCTTCATCATCATCAGCGTACACGGTTACCCAAAGCCGGTCCGGCGGCAGTTTGAGTTCCCGGGTCAGTAAGTTCCATGCAAAATGAATCGCGTCACGCTTGAAGTAATCCCCGAAACTGAAATTGCCCAGCATCTCGAAAAACGTATGGTGCCTGGCCGTATAACCCACGTTTTCAAGATCGTTGTGTTTGCCCCCTGCGCGCACGCAGCGCTGTGACGTTACAGCACGACTATACGGGCGTTTATCGCCGCCAAGAAAAACATCCTTGAACTGAACCATTCCCGAGTTGGTAAAGAGCAGCGTGGGATCATTACCCGGAACCAGCGGACTTGAGGGCACAACCTCGTGTCCGGACTCAGCGAAATAGCTAAGAAAAAGCCGTCTTAATTCAATCGTTTTCATGGTTTGTGACTAATCAAAATTATCCAGCGCTGTTATAGCGCCCCAATACGCGTTCTATCTGCGTCGCGGTAAACCCGCGATTTCTGAGCTGATTCGCTCGCCTGGCCCACTCTTTAAAACTGTCTGCCACCTGATTTCCATACTTGCGCTCAACCACTTCGTTCAACTGTTGAATCCAAATCGGGTCGTTCGCGTTCAGGCAGGCATGGACGATGTGTTCCGCCACACCGCTGCGCTTGAGCTCATACTCGATTTTTTGGGGACCGTATCCCTGCCGCGTTCGCACCCGCAGCCACGCTTGGGCAAAGCGCTCGTCTGACATGATTCCAGCGTCGGTTAGCTCGGCAACCACGGACTGTGCCACCTCCTGGTCAGCGCCTTTACCGACCAGCTTGTCTACCATTTGCCTGGTGCTGTACTCGCGTCGGGATAGAAACTTCAAAGCCTGTACGCGCACCCTTGCCGCGTTATTCATGGCTTGATTCAACGATTCTTCGCAGCTTTTTCTCCCTGAGCTTTTGCAGTTTCGACGTGTTCACGAATTTTGGATTCAATTTCAGCAGCAATATCAGCACTTTCTGACAGGAAGGTTCTCGCGTTATCGCGCCCCTGGCCGATTCGAATGTCACCGTAGCTGTACCAGGCACCGGCCCGGTCAACAATGCCGTGCTTCACACCGAGATCGATCATCTCACCTTCTCGGGAAATTCCCCGATTGAACACCAGATCAAATTCGCACTGCTTGAATGGTGGCGCAACCTTGTTCTTCACAACCTTCACCCGCGTTTGCGAGCCGATCACATCCTCACCCTTGGAGATCTTGCCGATTCTTCGAATGTCCAGCCTTACCGAGGCGTAGAACTTCAGCGCGTTACCACCCGTGGTTACCTCTGGACTGCCATAAATCTGGCCAATTTTCATACGAATCTGATTGATAAAGATCACCAGCGTCTTGGATTTATTGATGCTGCCGGTCAGTTTTCTGAGCGCCTGCGACATCAAACGCGCATGCAGGCCCATATACGAATCACCCATTTCGCCATCAATTTCAGCGCGCGGCGTTAATGCTGCCACTGAATCAACAATGACCACATCAATCGCTGCGGAACGTACCAGCTGATCAGCAATTTCCAGTGCTTCCTCGCCGTTATTGGGCTGCGAGACCAGCAAATCATCAACATTGACACCCAGCACCGCAGCATGCTGGGTGTTGAGTGCATGCTCGGCATCGATAAAGGCCGCGGTGCCACCGAGTTTCTGCGCCTGTGCAATCACTGACAATGTCAACGTTGTCTTACCCGACGCTTCAGGGCCGTAAATTTCGACGACCCGCCCGCGCGGCAGCCCGCCCACGCCCAATACCAGGTCCAACCCTAACGAGCCGGTCGGAATAACGGAAACATCCTTATCTACATCTTCATCGCCCAGCCTCATAATCGAGCCCTGGCCAAATTGTCGCCGAATTTGACCGAGCGTCGCTTCTAAAATCTTTTGTTTGTTATCGTCCATTCCTTACATTCCAGGTTAATTTAAGCTGAATCAGCAAACCGTCATACGGTACGCTCAATTCAAAGGTCTGAATGCCAGTGCCAATCGCAGCCGCAGAGCGCTGAACCAATGCACCGGTGATTGCCAATGCCAGGTATCGTCAGCGCTGTGAGCAGTTAACTGCTGGACAATCCAATCCGTTCAAGCAGCTGTTCTGCAGGTACGTAGCCGCCAATAACAGTTCCGTCGTCGAACACCAGAGTCGGCGTTCCCCGCACGCCACCATCGACACCAACCTGGTATTGTTCTGCAACCGGATTCGTACAGTTCTGCGGGGCCAGCACGATTCCGCTTTTAGCCTGCGTCATCGCCTGCAGCGGGTCCTCAGAACACCATACGGTTACATATTTGTCATAGCTTGAAGTGCCAACACCCGAGCGTGGAAAAGCCGCATACCTGACTTCCAGGCCCGCCGCAGTCAGCGCCGGTACTTCCTGATGAAAACGCCTGCAGTATTGGCAATCAATATCAGTAAACACCACAACGTAGCGCTTGGGCTCCGCTGCCGGGAACACAATCATGTCGCGTTCGGAAAGCCGCAGCGCAGCTTGACTGACGCTTCGATTGGTGATCTCATCGTTCAGGCTGATGCCTTTTTCCAGGTCAAAGGCTTCACCAACCAACAGTACGCCATCGCGCAAAATCGCATGGTAGACCGCGCCACGAATGAACACCACATAGAGTCCGGGTGTCTGAGTTTCCGAAATGGCATCGTCAGACAGCTGATCGCCAATCAGGGATTCAACCGCTGCTCTTAGTTCGCTTTTGCCATCGTCTGCGAGTATTGCACCGGTCTGTGTCAACCCGATCAATATTGCCAATGCGATTGAAATTAATTTCATAAAACTACCCCTAATTTCCGTGCGCGTTACAACCGTCTTTAAATTGCGATTGTCTGACACCGGAAAAGTTACATTTCCAGGCATCTAATTCAGCTGATCAACCGCTGCACCGGCTTCCTTCCATGCATCAAAACCACCATCAATGTGACATACATTAGCGAGTCCCATTTTTTGTGCAGTCTGTGTCGCAAGTGCAGAACGCCAGCCGGATTTGCAGTAAAAGACAAACTTCGTGTCCCTGGAAAATACGTCCTTGTAGTATGGGCTGTCCGGGTCAATCCAAAACTCCAGCATACCCCGCGGCATGTGGAATGTGCCCGGCACCTTGCCTTCATGCTGCAGTTCCCGTATGTCTCTCAAATCGACAAACTGAACCCCGCCACTGTCATGCAGCGTGATGGCTTCGGACACAGAAATCGTGTCAACCTCCGCCATCGCCTGATCCAGTAATTGCTTGTATCCAACTTTCATTTTGATGTGTCGCGCTGAAGTGTCCAAACCTCTAATTTTAATGCCAATGGCAAGGCACCGACCTCCTTTTTACCCGTCGCATTCATTCGTTAAATGGCGACAAATCCGACAAATATCAAGCCGTGTAAGAGAAGATTGGTCGCCACGCCAGCCAGCGCGTCGTCCAGCATAATGCCGAAGCCGCCGCCAACGCGCTTTTCAACCCAGCGAATTGGCCATGGTTTGAAGATATCCAACAATCGAAACAGGATAAACGCAAGCACCAACGTATGCAAAGTCACTGGCAAAAACGCCATCGCCAGGCAATAGCCTGCGATTTCATCCCATACAATCGCACCGGGGTCTGCATCATCGAGCCAGTCAGCGGCTAACTGGCAAACGATACAGCCGCCGAAGAATATGACCATCCAAACCGTTATCTGAACGGGCAACGGCATGAGATCGATCAGTAGCACGAGTGGCACCGCAGCCAGCGTACCCACTGTTCCAGGGCCCTTGCGCACCAGTCCCGCACCAAATCCCAGAGCAATCCAAAGCGCCGGCCGAAATCCGATGCGTCGTAAAGTCAGGCGTTCCACGCGTCCACAACTTGTCAATCAGAAATGAACATACCCCGCTTGACGAGGTTCGTAGCTACTGCCGTCGGACTGCCTTAACTGCAGCCCTTCACCGTCACCGACCTGCCCGATCTTGGTAATTGCGATGCCTGCTTCGTCAATCACACTGGCCGGTAAATCCTCGTGCGCGGTAAAACAAAGCTCATAATCATCGCCGTACGCAAGTGCAAAATCCCAGCCAATATCAGGCAGCAGCTTTCTGTATACCGGCGACATGGGAATGTTATCGAGCTGTATTGCTGCACTAACCTGACTGGCGTGCAGTATATGACCGAGATCTGCAATCAGCCCATCGGAAATGTCAATCGAAGCTGTTGCATAAGGCGCCAAAACCTGACCGGCTTTTACTCGGGGTTCCGGTCGTTCAAGGCGCTGCTGAAGGTATTCGATTTCGCCATCTTCGAGCTTGAGTCCAAGGCGCGACTCAGCCAGCCCCAGTGCTGCATCGCCAAGCGTTCCGGTGACATAAATCACATCTCCCGCCTGTGCCCCGGAGCGCAGCGGACTCTCGCCGGCCTTGGCCAATCCAAAGGCAGTGATGCTTATCGCCAGCGGCCCACGCGCCGTGTCACCACCGATCAATGCAACGCCATGGCGAGTTGACATGTCAAAAAAACCGCGGCTGAACTCAGCCAGCCACGCTTTGTCGTATTGCGGCATCGACAAATTCAGCAGTGCATAGTGCGGTCTGGCGCCTTTTGCTGCGAGATCGCTCAATGAAACTGCCAGCGACTTATGACCGATATGCCTGGCATTGGTCGTTGCGGCAAAGTGAACATTTTCAATGAGTGTATCGGTCGTAACCAGCAGCTGCTGATCGGCTGGAACATTGACGATTGCACAGTCATCGCCGATCCCGGCCACCACACTGGAGTGGTTACCCTGTCGGTTGGCGAAGTAGCGTTCAATCAGATCAAACTCGTGGCCCGGATGCTGCGACTGCGCGTTACTTGACAGGATGCCGGGTTTGATATTGTCACTGAATGCCAGCTTGTCCAGCGTCCCG
>JAJDZL010000098.1 GCA_022824665.1 Gammaproteobacteria bacterium
AGCTTCAGTCGGTCTGCCAATTTTTCGATCCTGATTTCAAGATCAGGTCTGTGAGTAAGATTTATCGCCATAATTTCCTCCAAACGCTTGCATTGTGCGAAATCTCAGCCGTTTCAAGACTGCCGAACAACGCTGACAGGCCTCATTCACGCATGATTTGCGACTCGGTGCCGGCAGGTATTGACAAGTGTTGTGCTGATCAATGCAAATCAACTTAATGAATTGTTAATGTAGTTAATATGTATTATGTTATATACATAATACCTTCATATTCTAATACACAATGCGCGGCAATCGCACAATAAAATTGCTGAATAATCAGGCGAGGAGCGCAAGGAAAAAACTTACGCTTAAGGAGAAGCAGGTCAGAACGGGAAGACCGGTTTTCCCATCAGCGCATCGAGTTCAGACCAGGTCAGCGCGAGGGCGTATTCAACCCGGTTGCTTTCGAGCAGGGCACGGAGCAGTTCAGCCTGTGCATCGCCGAGATCCGAACGTTCTTCGAGTTCGTAAAGCGCCCGCGCGCGGTCCATATACTGATCACGATAATTCAACCGCACCTCGGCTGCACTCAGGCGAACGTGATGAAGCGTGAGTGCCTGCCAAAGATCAAACGTTTTTTGTCTGACGGCATGTTCAGTCTCGGCCAATCTTGCCCGCGCCCGCTCTACAGCAATGTGGCTGATTCTTTGATCCCGGCTCTTGCGCGCCCCCGAGACCAGCGGCACGGTGAATTGAATGCCGACGGATGTCGCATTGCGGCTGCCTGTCTCGCGGTGCCAATTGGTCGCTTCAAGCACGGCATCCAGCTGCGGCAAGTATTTGGACTTTGAGACTTCGCTGGCTGCGGTGGCTTTGTCGAGATTGAGTTCAGCCTGCTTCATGTCATGGTTGTTTTGCAGCACCTCATCAAGCAGGATCTCAAATTCCGGCACCTCACGTGTAACATAAGCCGAAACATCCGGAGTCGCCAGATCGCGCGGCACGTAATCCGTAAATCCGAGCGCCAGTGCCAGTGTGCGACGCGCATTGCGGCGCTCGAAATTGGCGGCCTGCCGAACGACAAACGCTTCGCGGTAGATGGTTTCCAAATCCAGCACATCGACCTCGGCGTGAGACTGGTGCATGTCCATCTCTTCCTGGTAGCGGTTGTAGCGCAGAAATGTCAAGGTCATTTTTTCGTTCTTCACGCCGTAGTCAAGATCGGCTATCAGCACATCAAAAAATCGCTGCATTATTTCAATCTTGCGCGCCGCCTGGACGAATTTCAGATTGTGCTCAGCGATTGCAAGATCCGTACTGGCATGAGACTGGTTGGCTTTCCCGCGGCCAAAATCATAGATTGGGTGCCTGATTCGAAGTGTCGCATAACTGTCAGTGAAACTGCCGCCAGATCCAGATACGGCCTGATCGACTCGCTGCGGCACGATCAGTGCCTCAAGATCGAGCCGGTTGGATGAGCCGTGGAAAGCCTGGTTGACCTTCGCCAATTCAAGATCAAGGCGCGCGTTGCTGGTAAAGGGATGTGGCTGCTCTGCAAATGACAGCGCTGTTGACAGGGTCAGAGGTTCGGCCGGAAAGTCATTCGCCTCAACAACTGCAGCCAGCCAGACTGACAGGAAAAATACGCCAAGTCTTTTCATCGATTTATGAGCATCGAGCAGCATTATCGTTCAGTGCGAAAAGCTACAATCCACGATCGTTCAGCACTGTACCGGCTTAATTTCGGCTGCGCTTGAACTTGATGAAGTTGCCGTTTTCATAATGGCGGTCAACGACAAACTCGCCAAGCAGCATGAATTCCTCAACACTCTTGGCCGCCCCGGTAAACCGCATGATTCGATTGCCTTCAAGGTCAAGAAACAGGAACACAGGCGTCGCGCGAATACGATTGTGTTTCAGCGCCCAGTCCTTTTCCGCAATTTCCTCACCGTTGAAGTCAACGACCAGATTGTCGCCTTCGACGTTCATCATCAACAGTCGAAAATGCGCGCGAAAATAATCCTGAACTTCCGACTGATTGAGAATCATGGCCTTCATCCGCTCACACCAGGGACAGTCATTGAGCTCAAACATCACCATGATCGCTGTTTGACCTTCATCCAATGCAATTTCGACCTCTTCTTGAAGATCGCCAAAGGTTTGGTGAAAGAAATACTCTTCCGGATCGCGGATTTCCGCCGATACCACAGCAACCGCATTCAAGCACACCAAAAGGACCGCAATGACAATATTTCTACGCTTGAGCATGACTAAAATCCTCAACGTCCGGGTATTTCCTGGCCTCCTGCGCTGCACTCCAGATTAGGCGGCATCTTCATTCCAGGTGCCAAATCCCGGGTTTCCCGATTTGATGATCACCTGTGGCTGATTGACGCGCTCGACTGACACAGTTTGCTTGGACCTCAAGTGATCTGCAACCACATCCCAGACTGCGCGTCCCGGCGACACCTCGCCCACCGTTGCCCAGCCCGACACAGAATAGGTTTTATTTGCTTCGATCAATTCACCGGTCTCCAGTCGCATCTCCGAGATTCGATGACCCATGGTCTGAGCCGGTTCCAGCGTATAGGACAGCCCTGAGACGCGCACCATATCCCCACCCTGCTGATAAAACGGGTCCGGATTAAACGAGTTGTCAGCAACATCTTCCAAAATCAGTTTCAATGTCTCGCCGGTCATATCGCGCACATACGTCTCCGGATACGTCATCGCAGTCTGCGCCATGACATCTTCAAACGTAATCGTCTGACCTGGTATGACCGAAGTGCCCCAGCGAAATCCCGGTGACAGGGCGATCTGCGCACTGAACTCTGTCCGCAGCGCATCACAAATCAACTCATCATACGTGCCGTTAAAATTGCCGCGCCGGAAAAGGAGTGATTCGGAAACCGCAAGCTTCTCATCGAGCTGTTCCGCAAAAGGCGAGCGCGACGAGCGGATAAATTTCTCCATTTCAGCATCCGCTGACAGAAAGTTGCCAAACACCGGCAGCAGTCGATAGCGAATATCAGCGACACCCTGATTGGCGAATTTCAAATCCAGCACACCCACAAACTTCCCGTTTGAACCGGCATTGGTTACCAGGGTGGTTCCCTCATCATTTGCCACCCGAACCGGAACCGGAACCGCATCGTGGGTGTGTCCGCCCAGGATCACGTCGATTCCTGAAACAATACCGGCCAGCTTGACATCTACGTCCATGCCATTGTGCGACAGGAGGATGATTGCATCGGGATTTTCGTTTGTACGAATTGTGCTGATTAACTCGCGCAACTCGTCCGCGCGAATGCCAAACGTCCAGTCAGGCACATTGCGCCGCGGATTGGCAATTGGAGTATAGGGAAATGCCTGTCCAATGATCGCCACATCGAAACCGCCAAGCGACTTCATCGTGTAGGGTTGAAACGCGTGCCCGGTAAAATCATCATAAGCAGGCTTTTCATCAAACAGCGCATCTTCAGTCAGAAATACGTTTTGCGCAACAAATTCACCTGCGAAAGCCTCGAGGTTGCGCTGAAAGACTTCGGGGGCATAGGTAAACTCCCAGTGTCCGGTCGCGACATCAACACCAAGGAGATTGTTGACCTGCACCATTTCCATACCTTGCGTCCAAAGCGCAGTTCCGGTGCCCTGCCAGCTGTCGCCGCCATCTAACAGCAGCGTGCGGTCTGCACCGAATTCCTGGCGCAGCTGGTTAATCAGCGATTTGATGTAGGCATAGCCACCCAATTTGCCGAATTTTTCGGCCAGTGCCGGGAAATCGTTATAGGTAAACGCATAGGCTTCAGGCGAGTTGGGTGAGATTCCGAATTGTTTCAGAAACTCATGGCCCACGATGTGCGGGGGCCGGCCCCAACTGTCGCCCATGCCTATGTTGATATGCGGCTCGCGATAATAGACCGGGTTGACCTGGGCGTGGGAGTCGGTGATATGCAGCAGGCGCACATCGCCGAACGTTGGTATGTCATATAAATTTGTGCCGGCGGATGCAACACCCGCCGGCACCATTCCCGAGACCCCTGCGACTGCAAGTGCCTGAATAAATTCTCGGCGATTGATATTCACGACTTGTTCCTCGCTGCTGCTGTTTTACAAGGGCGCAGTCGATATTGTCAGGCAGGTCCTGCGTGACTGTTACACAAACTCATCAATGAACCGAGCGGCCAAAATGCGTTTCAATCAATCGGGTTAACGAATAACCCGACCTTCCCATAACGAAGATTCCCGATTGGCTTGCACGATGCCAGCGTCTGCCTGAAGTTGGGCAGTCGCAACCAGTTGCATTGCCTTGGTCAGGTCTCCGCCTTGCGCGGCTTCGGTTGCCTGTTTGAGAAGCTTCGCGGTATCGCGCCACTCGTGGCCCAAAGAACCGGCCATTTTCCTGGCCTCATTCGCCGCGGTAAAAGCCGTATTGAAGTCCTCTACGGTTGGTTCTGATGCACCGGCAACACCGAATACAAGGCCCAAACAAACAAACAGCGCACTGGCAAGTGTTTTTCGAAGTGTCTTTTTCATTGCGATCTCCTTTGCTTACTTGCGTACGCCAGGGCCGTTGAATTCCAACCCGTTGCTCATATAGGTGAGAAAATATTCGAGATTTCGATACTGTTCGCTTTGTGCAGCAAATGGTTTCGCGCGCACTTGCGAGTTACAACCGCCGAAACGGCGATGCAAGGTTCCAATGGCGCCCCACTTAAGCCGATAAACCGGAAAGTGACTCGTGTGACCCAGGGCAGGACTCAGCAATTCAGTTCGAATGTAGCCGCCCGAGCCCCCAACGTGGCAGTCGGCACAGGCAAAATTCAACTGACCGCGCTTGGTGTAGTAGAATTTTTTGCCCATCTCATAGGCTGCCATTGCACGCGGGTCATCAGGTACGACAACATTGATTGTCTGGCCCCGGGATGTGAAAGCCATGTACGCTGACAGCGCAGCAATATCGCCTCTTTTGTACTTAAAAGGTTTCTCGCCATTGCTCTCGCGGCACTGGTTGATTGCCAGCTCCAGCGTCACAACCTGCCCCTGCTCCAAATCGAAATAAGGATAGTTCTGCCGAATTCCAATCCCGCCATTTTCGAAACAGTCGGCATAGGTTTTACCGTTTTCAAAAGGCGTATTGAATACGATTTCCCCACGTTCCAGTGCCAGTTCGTACGGCGGAAACTCCTCAAGCGTCTGCCACTGCTCGCGCGACGGCATGTCGATCGAATAGACGCCGTTTATGAAGTCTGGTTTCGGCGTATCGGGAAACTTCGTCAGATAATAGTTCTGAAACGCCATGCGGTCCTCTTCCGGGTCCGACATTGCAACCGACGCAACCCCAGTCAAGAAGCAGCCCAGCACCAAAGAAAGAATGATTTTTTTCATCGGTTTTATTCTCCGTAGTATTTTTGATGCGACGGGTTGCTAACCAATCGTATATTCCCGTTCACCGGTTTTTCCCGTATTGTCATGCCAGGCAAGCAACAGAGCATCCCCGGCCTTGGGACCCGTGATAGAGAATGAAAGGTACGGATTTTTCGAGATAGCCGGACCCCAGTGTGCCCGCAGCATTTCCTTACCCTGCCAGTGGCAGGTAACCACATCCACGAAGTGGGCCGGAATCAGCTCACCTGTCTTGGAGTCCTTGCGTTGTCCGGTTTCCATCGGATGTTTGATCAGCATTTTGACCTGGACGTCACCATTGCTGGTCATTTTTGCTTTTGCTTTAATTGCCATAGTTCTTTACCTCACTTATTCAGTCTAACCACCGCATCCGCCGATGGTAACTTTAACTTCACTGGCACCTCTGAAAATCTGCCCGTTGGACTTGACCAGAGCGACTACATCAGAGGTTTTGCCCATCTTGATTCGAACGGAAACTTCCGGAACAATGCCGGGCTGAAGATCGAATGCAGCAACCATTGGCGCCGGATTCTTCGGCACGAGGATTGCGATTGACTCGACATTATCAAGGTTGGCAGTCACCTTAATGGGCACGACGGCACCATTTTCAGCGATTTCCGGACCTTTGACTGTGATCGCATCACTTTCCTGGATCCCGTCTTCGCCGAACAGCGCCTTCAGCGTGCCATCCACATCGTCGGCATCAAAGGCCATCTGTGGTCGAGCTGCATGGGCCAGATTGCCAAGCAGCCCCCAAGAGGCCGCCAGCCCGACTAAACCGGTCGCAGCCGCACTTTTGAGCAGCTTACGTCTTTGATGTTCACTGTTATTCATAGTTTTCACCTCTCAAAGCGTATAAACATATTCTGTTATTTTGTCAATTTCGTCATCGCTGAGAATGCCGTGACGACCAAACGGAGGCATCATCGTATTGGGGTTTGCCGCCGTCGCGTCCCAGATTCGAGCCCTAAGCTGACTTTTTTCCCGAAACCGCTGTTTCATAAAAATCAGCGGCGGTCCATGGGTACCAGGCATCTCACCGTCACCCATAATATGACAGGAAAGACAATTGCCTTTCTTACGATCTACTGCAAGTTTCTTCCCCTGTTCGACAACCTCGGCATCGGCAATACTCACATCTGTATAGAGCACCGAAATTGAAATCACCGCGATGAACGAAATTAATCCTATTGCTGTCTTTATCATAGTACTTTCTCAGACTCCTCAAACGATGTTAATGTTACACAACGACTTCAATTGATCAGACCGCAATCAAGAACAACCCGGCGATACGGGTGGGTGCCATCTTTCAGAAGACATCGTTTGTGTAAATTCCAGATTTTAAATTTTATATAAGAGATAATTTATTTTTCATACTGTTTGTGATTTTTTGTCCTGGTGATTCTGTACAGTTTTGTTGCACTTGTGCAGCCTCATCCAGATTGCTCAGCCCTAGTCGCCCGCCCATCGATGAATCTAACCCCCAATGAACTGCAGGTCATTGCTGCTGAAGCCAGCGGTTTTCTTAAACAGCTCGCCAGCGAACAACGGCTGATGATTCTGTGCCACCTGACCGATGGTGAAAAATCAGTCAGCGAGTTACAATCCCTGGTGGGCCTTGAGCAGTCGTCAATCTCGCAGCACCTGGCTCGGCTTCGCAAGCAGGGCATCATCACTGCGCGCAGAAATTCCCAGTCCAAGCTGTATTCCATCGCTGATGACAACGCACTGAAGGTCATCGAACTGCTGCACGCCATGTACTGTGAGCAGGAAGGCACTGCTACCGACAAAACGCGCGCAGACTGAACCGGTTTCCCTGTCAGCACGCACAAGTCACCGGCACTCTTACTCATACACAATGAACAACCTGCAGGCGGTTCCGATAGCCATCGTCGGAATGGCTTGTCGATTTCCGGGATCAGCCGATGATCCTGACTCGTTCTGGCACAACATCGAGCACGAAGTTGACTGCATTCAGCAGATTCCGGATGATCGCTGGGATGCAAAATTGCTTGACGAGATCACCACGACACCGGCAACCGAATTTGCAAGGGTTGGTGGATTCGTCCACAACATTGCTCACTTCGATGCGGCGCTTTTTGGCATCTCACCGCGCGAGGCCCGCGACATTGACCCGCAGCAGCAAATGCTGCTTGAGCTCGCCTGGCAGTGTCTGGAAGATGCGGCAATCAATACCCAACAAGTGTCCGGCCTCAAAACAGGTGTCTATGTCGGCGTAATTAACCACGACTTCGAAAGACTGATGCTTGCCAGTCGCGCCAAGATTACCGCGTATACGGGCCTTGGCCGCTCAACAAGTATCGCGGCAAACCGCATCTCTTACTGCTTCAACCTTTCGGGCCCCAGCCTGACCATTGACACGGCCTGTTCCTCGTCGCTGAGTGCAGTTGATGCAGCATGTCGGGCACTGGCTCAAGAGACCATTGACTTTGCCTTTGCCGGCGGTGCCAACGCGATCCTGTCACCAGACAGCTACATCGAGTTTTCAAAGGCCTCAATGCTGTCAAAATCCGGTCGGTGTCATGCCTTTGATCAACGCGCTGACGGCTTTGTGCGGGCCGAAGGCGGCGGCATGGTGCTGCTGAAACGCCTCTCGGATGCATTGGTTGACAATGACAGAATCTACGCGACAATCGCGGCATCGGTCATCAATCAGGACGGCAAAACGGTCGGCATGATGGCACCGAGTGTCCGAGCACAGCAAAACATGATGCAAAGTGCGCTGCGGTTAAGCGGGTTTGATCGAGCCGATATTGGCTACATTGAAGCACATGGCACCGGAACCCAGGCCGGCGATGCCGCAGAGGCAGAGTCGCTGGGGAAAATTTACGGGCACCCGAAACTTTTTGTCGGGTCCGTAAAAACCAATATCGGCCATACAGAGTCCGCGGCCGGAATCGCCGGACTCATCAAGGCTGCGCTCGCCGTACATCACGGTCAAATCCCTCCAAACGTAGACTTTTCAGCACCTAATCCAACAATTGATTTCGAATCGCTTGGCCTTGTGATCCCCACTGCAGCTGAGCCGTGGAACGTGCCGGCCGGCAAACTGCGGGTGGCCGCGGTCAATTCTTTCGGCTTTGGCGGGGCCAATGCGCACGCGATCATCCAACAGGCACCGGCGCAGCTCAAAAGACAGCGCAAGACTCGCGTCCAGTCTTTGCTTGTACCCGTTAGCGCACAGACTCCCGAATCACTCGAACGGGCGCAACAGGCTATCAGCAGCCTGGCGGACCGCCACCCGGACGAGCTCGGGTATACCGCGGGCCGCATGCCGCGCTATAAACATCGCACCGCGCTGGTCTTTTCGAAAGATGAAACCAGTGCAGGCTATTTTCGAGCCGACTCGTCACAAGGTGTTGAACGTCCCATATCAATCACCTCCGAAGACGACAACAAAGTTGCATTCGTTTTTTCCGGCATCGGAATGCACTGGTCCGGTGAAGGTGCTGAGCTTTATGCAAGTGAGCCTGTTTTCAAGGCAACGTGCGATGCCTGCGACGCACTATTTGGTGCTGCGCTAAATCTACGAAGTACCTTTACCAAAGGTGCGAAGTTCGATTCTGATCATCTCGGTAAAGCCCATGCGGTACATTTCACACTCCAGCTTGCGCTCAGCGAATTGTGGAAATCCTGGGGCATCGAACCGGCTGCTGTTGTCGGACACAGCATGGGTGAGATTGCCGCGGCTTGTACCGCCGGACACCTCACCCTGCCCGAGGCTGTCTCTTTGGTTTCTGAACGGGCGGCACACCTTGAACGATATTGCGGGCAGGGACTGATGCTGGCCGCTGCGCTGAGTCCAGAAAAAGCCGCGCACATGGTCCGCGACAGTGCGAAGGACATCGTTATCGCAGTGCAAAACAGCCGCCAGTCGGTGACCTTCTCAGGCACTGCCGAAAAAATCATGCGGCTCGCGGAAGCGCTAAACCAAATTGGCGTATTTAACCGGGTGCTTGAAGTCCCGCTGGCATTTCACAGCCCAATCATTGCAGACGCAAAGCAAACGCTGACGATAAAACAGTCGACCACGACCGACCGTAAAAACCGGATTGACTGGTATTCATCGGTTACCGGTTCTAGAGTAACGGCGCCTTCGACGGACTCTGACTTCTGGTGGCAGAACTTTCTGGCTCCGGTCAAGTTCTCTCAGTGTCTCGAAGCTGCCATTGATGCGGGCATTCACCGGTTCGTGGAAATCGGCCCCAACGCCAGTCTTCACTACAACATTCACGAGTGTTTCGACACGAAGGAAGTCCGAAATCGCGCAGTTGCTGTCTACTCAATTCACCGAGAACATTCCGAGCAGGACACAATGCGACGTGCGGCTGCAATTCTGTTCAGTCGGGGAGCGGAGCTTGAATTTGATCGAATCAGCCCGAAAACAGCACTCAGTCGACTACCGCCTGGCGAACTTGATCGACGACGCTATTGGGACCTCACTGCAACATTTTCAAACACCACTACTGAGCGCGCTGCTACGAATCTGGAGATGATTGGTGACCCGGGTTCTCTACACCAATTGAGCTGGCGGATTGCGCTCAAACTCAACGAATGGGCGTGGCTTAAAGAACACCGTTTGCAGGGCGAGATCATTTTTCCCGCAGCTGGGTACATCGAGGCAGCCCTTGAGGCTGCGACGGTGTGTTTCGATTCGAAGGCTATTGAGCTTCGATCAATGCAACTGCCGACCGTGCTAAAGCTGCAATCAGAAAGACCGGCGGAAGTCTTTTTGAAGATCGACGAAAACACCAAGGATTCCTGTCGAGACTTTGAAATCGTGAGCCACGAAGCATGTCCTGATAAAAATACAGGCATTCATTGCCGCGGCCAAATCGCGCGGGGATTGACTAGCCGCCCCCGCCTGCCAATTGAGTCAATCAGAAATCAAATATCGACGCCTTTGGCTGGGCACATCATCCGCGACAGGCTGGATGAATGGAACGTTCAGGGTGATGCCGACGGCTGGCAATTGACTGAGCTTGGCACGTCGGGTGAGGCTGAACTCAAGGCAACACTGAAGAGGGTCGGCACTGCCTGTCAAAAGACTCAAAATTATCTGCTTGACCCTGCTTTACTTGATTCGTGCCTTCGATGTGCGCTCGGCTGCGTAACATCAAATGAAGCCCTTGTTCCCTATGAAATCGGGAAACTGGAGTATTGGGGAGGAAACTCAAATGAAGTCCAATGCTTTATCAGCGTAATTCAGAACGAAACTGATTCCGCACTGCTGGATTTAGCTATCGCGAACACCGAAGGGGAGATCATCACCAGAGTCTCAAAGCTGCGGATGCGAAAATTTATTCAAACTCAAAGTACCCAATCTGAACGCGCAGATAACCTGTTCGCATTGGCGCGACAGTGGACAATGCATCTGCCAGAGACGGACGGCGGCGCCTACTTTTTCTGTGATACGGAAGAATTTCAACAGGAACTGCGGGCGCTTGGCGCCAGCCTTTCTGAAAACGAGCAGCGCGCGCGACACTATGAGCGCGTTTTACCGGCACTTAGACAGCTCACCATCGCATATATCGAGCATGCGTTACTGGCGGCCGGCTTGCCAACAGATTCCCGATCGCATTCGCTGAATGAGCTTGAAAATTCACTGAAAATCGTTGCCGAGCAGCGCGCCTTATTTCGATCCTTGCTCGCACTGCTGAGTGATTGTGGTCACATTGAGATGGGATTGCAGGCAAACGGTGAAAATCGAACCACCGCGATTCGATATCTGAAAGACCTAAACCCGAATCCGGCCAAGTCAGTTGAACAATTTTTGCGCCTGCCGGATACATTGGGATACACCTCAGAGCTGCTGCTGATTGATCGCTGCGGCAGAGAACTGGCCGCAGTACTCAAAGGCCAAAAATCCGGACTTGACACTCTTTTTCCGGATGGGTCGACAGATCTTTTGCAAGATTTTTATGCGCTCTCTCCAACCTGCAGAATCTACAACGAAATCCTGCGAAACGCGCTCGAGCGGTTGTTGAGCGCCTGGGTGCTCGAGCGGCCCTGTCGAATACTGGAAGTCGGTGGTGGCACCGGTGCCCTCCTCTTTCACCTGGCACCAATGCTCAAAAAACACAGGGTTGAGTACACGTTTACGGATATATCAAGCCTGTTCGTCCGGCGCGCCAGAGCGCGATTCAGTGACTTGCGCAGCGCTGATTTTTTGGAACTTGACCTTGATTCAGACCCGCATGCTCAAGGATTTGCCACAGAATCCTTTGATATGATCATCGCCGCCGACTGCCTGCACCTGACTTACGACCCCGGACAGACCTTGCAGTGGTTGCAAAGCCTGCTGCGCCCTGGTGGGTTTTTAAAATTTATCGAGTTAACCGACGAACCTTGCTGGGCCAGGGTGGTGTTTGGCATGCTGCGCGACTGGTGGCCGAGGGATTCGATCAATCGCTCATCCGACAGCCCCTGCTTGACTCGCAGCAATTGGCTAAAGCTGCTGGAAGAATCCGGCTACGAGTGCATCACGGCTATTAGCGACCGCTCAGATGGCAAAGATGGCGAGCACACCGTATTCGTTGCAAACAAAGCCGCAGTCAGGCAAAAGGCGTATACCAGCGTTACCGAGAAAGCCTTGACACGCTTGATTTTCTCCGGTCACGACGATTTTTCCGTTGGATTTGCCAGACGATTTACCACCGAACACACATGGCAGGTCAGAGCTGGGGCAGAATTTGCTCAAGACGGCAGAAACTTTGTCATTGACCCACAAGATTTCGCACACTATACCAAGCTGATCAGAGCACTGGAAGCTGCGGAAGAGGCGCCGGAGGAAATTATTCTTCTGTGGAACTTTACTGACACCTCAAGTGGCGAATTACCGATCGAACAGCAACTCGATCAGTCTGCGTCGCTGGCTGTCGCCTGGTTGACCCAGGCGTTCGATGCGCGCGGGCTGATACTGAAACCGCTTATTTTGGTCACTTCGAATGCGCACCATATCGACAATCAAATTGAGTTCGAGGACTGCCTCAATGCCGGGCTTTGGGGCGTTGGCAGAACCCTCAGAAACGAGTACCCGGGATTACCTGTTACGCTGGTTGATATTGACGCTTCCGAGGACCCTGGAGGCAAGAAACTCTATCGATTCATCGCATCAGGGGTCAAGCCGGATGAGGTATGCATCCGGCAAGGAAAGCAATACATCGCAATCGAAAAAAATCTGGCCGCAGATACTTTAAGCACTCGTCGACCGATTAAACAGATGCTGATTAACCGACAGTCCGGCAGTTTGAATTCTCTTCAATTTGAGACTCAGACACTGCCCGAGCCCGGCGAAACTGAAGTCGTGATCCGGGTTGCAGCCGCGTCGCTCAACTTTAGAGATGTAATGGTCGCACTTGATGCGCTTCCGAAGCACTCAATTGCTGGCGGGTTCATGCAAGATGCACTCGGGATCGAGTGCACTGGCGTGGTAATCAGTGCCGGACAAAGCGTTAAGCACCTGGCGGTGGGAGACCACGTTGTCGCACTGGCCAGATATTCGCTTGCCAATTTGGTCATTGCTGATGAGAGATTTATTCGTACGATTCCGAATGATGCCAATGCTGTCGCGTATGCGGGC
>JAJDZL010000263.1 GCA_022824665.1 Gammaproteobacteria bacterium
TTTCAGGAACGGTTGGTATCACTGGAACAGCTTCTAAGTGTAGTGGCTTATCGACGAACGATAACGTTAAAGTCAGCATATACAACAATATGGCATGAAATGACCGTTGGTCAGCTCCTCTTGGTTGAGGCAAATAATCGATAGCGATGTTCCGATGCCGCTCCATTTTCTGACCAATAACGACCTGATATGTGAAATATACGCAGTACCAAACCGATGAGTGACCTTTTTGATTTCGCCCCGAAACGTCAGTTATACGCCGTTTTCGGAAATCCCATCTCTCACAGCAAGTCGCCGCTGGTTCACAGTCTGTTCGCAAAGGAATTTGGCATCAATCTTGTCTATGATGCAGTTCATGTCGAAGTCGGTGGGTTTGAGCAGGCAGTCAGTGGATTTCATGCCAACGGCGGAAATGGCCTGAACGTCACCGTTCCGTTCAAGCTCAATGCCTGGAAACTTGCTGATGAGCTGAGCGAGCGCGCAAAACTCGCTGGTGCAGTAAATACCCTCTCACTCGAGAGTATCGTTAAGGGCGACAACACCGACGGTGCGGGCCTCGTCAGGGATATCGAAACAAACCTGGCCGTGACATTCGAGAACACAAATGTGCTCATCGTTGGTGCAGGCGGTGCCGTGCGCGGCATTTTATCTCCTGTGCTCGAACAAGAACCCAATCAAATTGTCATTGCCAATCGCACCAAAGACAAGGCGGTCGCACTGGCAGAAATTTTCTCCAGCTACGGCAACATCCAGGCTTCTGCGTTACATGAGGCTGGTTCAATGAGCTTCGACATCATCATCAACGCAACATCAACAGGAATTCACGGCGAACTCCCGGAAATTTCACCACGAATATTTAACAACGCCCACTTGGTCTACGACCTGATGTACGGTAAAGACCCAACTCCATTCATGAACTGGGCAGACAAAAATGGCGTTGAACAAGTTTCAGACGGACTTGGCATGCTGGTAGAACAGGCGGCCGAGTCATTTAGAATCTGGCATGACGCAGTCCCAACTACTGCGCGCGTGATTGAACAGGTTCGAAAGAGCATGTAGACACATTCCGCAGCGTGCAGCAACGCGCCTTTGTCAGCTTGGATTCATCAATCTCAGGCGTTGAAAGTTGTTCGTTGTAATGTGTGGTATCGGAGCACAGATACTGTTCCTGATGAGTGCCATGCGGTCAAATTTGCCGGAATCATCCATTCAACAGCGTCAGTCAAAATAGTTTCAGAGCTTGCGTGTAGGTCTTCCACTGATCCAGACGTTCGGTGAGCGTCGTCGAATACTGACGCCCAACAGAGTTCACCATCAAATTCAGCGCGGCACCGATTGCAACAGTAGATTCAAGAATCAGTCCGGTTCGGGTTGTTGAATAAATCACCATTTCGGTGTGATTTTTTGCCCAGTGACACATCTCGTCAGTGAACACAATCAACGAGTCATTATTCTCGTTACATAACTTTGAAAGGACCAATGCTTCACGTGCATAAGGGACCACATCAATCAGGATCAGGCATCTGGACTGTCGGCTGGCATCCTCCTCCCACTTCAGCCACTCCGTCAGCATACCATCGTGCGCAGCCAGGAATCGTACATTACCGCGCAGCATCCCGAGTCGTCTCGCGCAGTCTTCTGCCATACCGCGTACCGATTGAAATCCGGTTACATATAAACTGTCCGCGGCAACGATCGTTTGCACCAGCTGATCCCACAAAGGAGATGCCCTTTGCTGGTAAATTTCTCGAAGCGCCTTGTATTCAAGTTCCATGTTTTGAGTAATGCTCTCAGGAAAATCCTGCACGTCCTGATCGGGCTCCCAGTTGTAAAGCTCCTCGCGCAGTGCCTTTTTCAGCCCGCGCATGCCGTGATACCCCAACCGGCGCAGTAAGCGACTCACTGTAACCTCGCTTACGCCATTTTTTGTTGCAATCGATGCGCCGGTTTCGAAGCTCAGATCGTTAATGTTGAGAATCATGTACTGCGCAACCTGAGCTTCCAGCCTGGGAAGCGCAGGTAATATGCCTTTAAGTCTTTCTTCAAATTTCGGAAAGACAAAGGGTGTCGACTGGGAAAAAATGTCTCTCATGATATTAATTTGCCAAATATGAAAGAAATATTACATTACAACAATTATGACATATAGATTAACATTGACTCGACTGAACTGCTGGATTGCTGCCAAGTACAATTCAGTTAAGTTGCAAGTTTCAAATTCAAAATACTCCAAGGGAGGAAGGTGAGATATGCAAAAAATAATTCACAAATTTGTTGCCGGCTGTTTGATGACAGCCAAAATGACTCTGGCATTCACTGGCGCGATGCTGATTGCGACTCAGTATGCTCATGCCGAGGGTCAACTCAATGTCTATAACTGGGGCGATTACATCAATCCCGACGTTCTGACGCGATTTACCGAAGATACGGGTATTGAAGTTACGCTCGACACCTACGGTACCAATGAGGAAATGCTGGCCAAGATTCAGTCCGGCGCGACCGGCTATGACATCGTATTTCCATCGGTTCACATGCGCGACATCATGCAGAAGCTGGATTTATTGCATGATGCAAAAGTCAATACCCTGAAAGGGTTTGAGAACATCGATCCTGCAAACAAGCGCTCCAAAGTTGACCCTGAAAGCTCCTTTTGCATGCCCTATGCCTGGGGTGCAGTTGGAGTTTTCTATAACAAGGCTGAGGCGGGTGAGCTAAAAACCTGGGACGACTTTTTCGCGCTCCCCGACAAGGGTAAGAAAATTACCATGCTGGATGATCTGCGCGAAACCATCGGTGTGGCACTGATCAAGAACGGCCATTCAGTCAATACCGGCGACGGTGATGCGCTCAAGCAGGCAGAGGCCTGGCTGCTGGAACGAAAGGACAAGATATCTGCTTTCACATACGACATTGTCTCATTGGTTCAGGCCGGTGATATCGCGGCTGCCCACTGGTATGTCGGTGCAACCTTGTACACGCTGGAAGAGCCCGACAAGCTGGGCTTCGTCATTCCTGAAGAGGGTGCCACCATGTATCAGGAAGACGTCTGTGTACTCAAGGATGCGCCGAACAAAGACAGCGCCATTCGATTCATGGAGTTCTACATGCAACCGGAAATTGCAGCACTCAATACCCTGCAGCAGGTCAATGGTACAGCCAATGTGCCCGCGCGGGATTTGCTGCCGCCGGAATTGAAAGCCAATCCAAACACCAATCCACCGCCTGAAGTGATTGCAAAGCTGCAGATCTTTGAGGATTTGGGTGAAGACCTGCGCAAGTACAACCGCGTCTGGACGAAGGTACGTACCGCGCAGTGATGACTCAGGCGGCGGAGTCGATTGTCGAGGTTAAGGAAGCTGTAAAACGATTTCCTGCGCCGGAAGGCGGTGTAGTAACCGCACTTGACAGTATTTCGCTGAAGGTTCAGCAGGGTCAATTCGTGACCCTGCTGGGGCCTTCCGGGTGTGGTAAAACCACACTTCTCAGAACGATTAGCGGGTTTGAAGACCTCGACTCCGGCGCGGTTCTGATTGGCGGTGAATCGGTCTTGGGCGTGCCGCCTTACCGACGTCCGGTCAATACCGTATTTCAGAATTACGCGCTGTTTCCACATCTGTCCGTTAGCGGTAATGTTGTTTACGGGCTGGAAGTAGCAGGCATCAAGAAGACCGAGCGCGACCACAGACTCAAAGAAGCACTCGAACGGGTGGGTCTTTCCGGATTTGAGCGGCGCAAACCTGCGCAGCTTTCCGGTGGACAACAGCAGCGGGTAGCACTGGCAAGAGCAATCATCAACCAGCCAAAACTGCTCTTGCTGGATGAACCCCTGTCCGCACTTGATCGGAACCTGCGCCAGTCCATGCAGCTTGAACTGAAAAGCCTGCAGCATGATCTCGGCATCTGCTTTCTTTTCGTTACCCACGACCAGGAAGAGGCCCTCACAATGTCAGATCAGGTGGTTGTTCTGAACCAGGGGCGAATCGAACAGATTGGGCCGCCAGATTTGCTCTACCACAAGCCGGCGACTCGATTTGTAGCAGAGTTTATCGGCGACAGCGCAATATTTTCAGGCCGGATTCAAAACACGGAAGCGAGCCCGGTGCTGGTAACTGAAGACGGTCTTGGCATTCCTGTCGGCCGCGGGCCAAAACCCGGCGATCATGCAACACTGATTATCCGACCGGAGAATCTCAGCCTCGCACCGCCGAATCCAGATGATTCGGTAAGCATTCTGGATGCAGTCCTGGAGCAATCCGTCTTTCGCGGCGCGACCCACCAGTATGTCTGTGTACTGCCGAATGGAACATCAATCTCTGCAACTCCGACCGGTGCCGATGACGAGGCTTTTAGCCGCGTGAGTCCTGGGGATTCTGTCCAACTCGCTTTTCGCAGAAACATCCCCCACCTGATTATCGAAAGTCAGTAATGGCCAGTAAAAGAGACACTCGCAGGCTGATTGCCCTGTTGACGCCTGGCACATTGTTTCTTGGCATCTTCTTCCTTGGACCATTGGCCGTAATGGTCATTTTCAGTTTCCTCACGCCGGGGCTTTATGGTGGTGTAGAGTGGAACTTCTATCACTGGAACTATGGTCGAATTCTTGGTTGGGCTGATGGCGATTGGGAGGAATTCGATCCGGTCTATGCACAGATATTCTTTCGCTCGGTTCGCCTGGCGTTTACCAATGTCCTCATTACACTGTTGATTTGCTATCCGGCTGCGCTTTGGGTGAGCGGACTGTCCGTGCGGTGGAGAACATTTGTTGTCTTCATCATCACATTGCCTTTTTTCGTCAGCCTGGTTGTACGTCTTTTTTGTTGGGTGCTGATACTAAGGCCGAGTGGGTTTTTGAATACAACCCTGCTCGGTCTCGGCGTCATTTCCGAACCGATCGACATTATCTTTACTGAAACTGCGGTTCTGATTGGCATGGCGTATATTTTGCTTCCGTTTATGTTTTTGCCGCTTTATGCCAGCATCGAAAAACTGGATTATTCGCTCCTCGAGGCTTCATCGGACCTCGGTGCCAATCCGTTTCAAACGTTCTTGAGAGTGACGCTGCCGAGCACCCTGCCCGGAATAGCAGCAGGGGCAGTCCTGGTCTTTATCCCGAGCCTTGGCAACTTCATTGTCCCGGACCTGCTCGGTGGTGCGAAAGTGCTGATGATCGGAAATCTTGTTGAACAGCAGTTTCTCTCTGCGCGTAACTGGCCTTTTGGATCAGCGCTTTCCGTGATGATCATGCTGGTCATGTTTCTGGCGATTGTCATTTATCTCAGAAGAATCGGTCGCTCGGAGATCGTCAGATGAAGCACCCCTGGTTAAACCGCCTGCTCAGTGTGCACGGGCTTCTTTTTCTGTTTTTCGTGTACGCACCAATCATCATTGTTGTCGTCTATTCATTCAACAGCCATCCTGTAAACATGATGGTGTGGAAAGACTTTACGTTTGACTGGTATCTGTCAATTTTTGGTCAGCCGACGGAACTCAATGAGCAGACTCTGTACGTTGAATCAACCGATCAGCTGCTTGCTGCAGTAAAAAACAGCTTGCTGGTCGCTGGCACCACGACGACGTTCTCGACATTAGTTGGCACCGCGATGGCTTTGGCTGTCTATCGGTACTATTTCAGGCTAAAACCATTCTATCAGGGCCTGCTTTTCATGCCGATGGTCATGCCCGATATTGTGCTCGGGATCGCGCTGCTGGTTTTTTTCGTAAATTTCAGCATCAAACTCGGCCTGATGTCGATCATCATCGGGCATTGCACTTTTCTGATTTCATATGTATTCATTGTTGTCAGTGCCAGACTGGCGGGAATGGATAACACGTTGGAGGAAGCGTCTGCGGATCTAGGTGCCGGTCCCTGGATCACCTTCAAACGAGTTACACTGCCGCTGATTTTACCGGGTGTTGTAGGCGGTGCGTTGCTGGCATTCATTATTTCAATGGACGACTTGGTGATTACCTATTTCATCGCAGGGGTGGATTCGACGACGCTGCCCGTTTTCATCTACGGTATGCTAAGGCGCGGCGTGAAACCTGAAATTAACGCAATCGCAACCCTGATGCTGGTCTTCTCATTTTTGATCGCGTCGCTTGGCCTGTACTTTCGAAAACGCTCTTGAGGTTGGATAATCGATGAACAAACCGCGTGGAAGAGAACTTGGACTGCCATTTCCGGGCACCACCGGTGCGTACAACGCAATGACCGATGTGCCCGGTGTTGAGGTCGGCTACTACACAAGAATCGACAGTGATATGCCGTTGGTTCAAGGTGTCGGACCCGCAAGAACCGGTGTAACCGCCATTCTCCCACTGGGCCGAAATCCCGAGCCACAGCCTGTCTGGGCAGGGATGTATGCGCTGAACGGCAACGGCGAGATGACCGGCACCCACTGGATTCGTGATGGTGGTTATTTTGTCGGGCCAGTTTGTCTGACCAACACCCATAGCGTTGGCATGGTTCACCATGCAGCGGTCAAATGGATTGTGCAAAACTATGCACACGCATGGGAAAGCGAACACCTTTGGGCGATGCCCGTAGTGGCTGAAACGTACGACGGTGTGTTGAGTGACATAAACGGCCAGCATATCACTGAACAAAACGCACTGTCGGCACTAAACTCGGCAGCATCCGGCCCGCTTGCGGAAGGCAACGTCGGCGGTGGAACCGGTATGATTTGCTATGAGTTCAAAGGTGGAACAGGCACCTCATCAAGGCGCCTGCAAATTGATGGGGAAGAGTTTGTGATCGGCTCGCTTGTCCAGGCCAACCATGGCACGCGCCCGTGGCTGACAGTTTTGGGCAAACCGGTTGGCAAACTGATCACCGAAGATCGACTGTTCACCCAGGAGCAGGGCTCGATCATTGTCATTTTAGGCTCGAACCTGCCAATGGCGCCGCACCAGCTTCAGCGACTGGCCAAGCGCGCGGCAATCGGTATTGGCCGGGGTGGTACACCAGGCGGCAACAATTCAGGCGATATCTTTCTCGCATTCAGCACCGCTAATCGCGGTCCGATTCCGCAGCTGGCAGACTCACGAAGAACGCTGGAAGTCATCAATGATGAGCTGTTCGACCCGGTCTACCTGGCTGCGGTGGAGGCCATTGAAGAGGCGGTCGTGAATGCCATATTGGCAGCCGAAGACATGCCAACTGCGCGGCCTGCAGGTCTGGTATGCCGGGCGATCGATTCAAACAGGCTGATGGAATTTTTTTAATTGAAGTGAAACAATGTCCTTAACCGACTCAAACCGTTCAAATTCCTGGGAAGCGCGCGACCTTCGCGCCGTCCTGCACGGATTCACACACCTTGGTACCCTGCGAAATAAAGGCCCGGTCGTGATTTCCCGCGGCCGCGGTGTCTATGTTGAAGACTCAAATGGCAAGCGTTATCTCGAAGGAAATTCGGGGTTATGGAACATGGTGGTCGGATTTGATCATCCTGGTCTGGTAGAGGCGGCCTGCGAACAATACCAAAAATTGCCCGCCTATCACGCATTCTTCGGACGGGTGAGTGAACCGGCTGTTGCGCTTTCGGAAAAACTGCTTGAAATCGCGCCGGTGCCTATGGACAAGGTGTTCTTCACCAATTCAGGATCAGAGGCAAACGATACGGTGGTAAAGATGCTGTGGATGATCAACCGCGGCCTTGGCAAACCTAAGCGTCGCAAAATCGTATCGCGCATTAATGCATACCACGGGGTAACCGGACTTACCTCAAGTCTGACCGGTAAGGATTACGTTGGCGCCTTCGGCTTGCCACTTGATGAGTTTTTGTTTACGGATTGTCCGCACTATTGGCGATACGCCCGAGAGCAGGAAAGCGAGCTTGAGTATTCTGCCCGCTGCGCCGGCAATCTGGAAATTCTGATTCAGTCTGAAGGACCGGATACCATCGCCGGCTTTTTTGCTGAACCCGTAATGGGTGCGGGTGGTGTGATCCCGCCACCTCAAGGCTACTTTGAGGCCATTGGGGCAGTACTCAGGAAATATGACATACCCCTTGTCGCTGATGAAGTGATCTGCGGCTTTGGCCGTACCGGCAAACTCTGGGGCTGCCAGACCTACGCTATCGAACCGGATATCCTGGTTGCCTCAAAGTGCATTACCGCGGGATATTTCCCAATGGGCGCGATTATGACAACCAAAGCCGTCACCGATCAACTCAACGCGGCAGCCGAACAGTATGAGGAATTTCCGCACGGATTTACGACAGCCGGTCATCCTGTAGGCTGTTCGATTGCACTTAAGGCTATTGACATCATTTTGCACGAAGGAGTATTCGACAATATTGTTGCTGTTGCACCGTATTTTCAGGAGCAGCTGGCAACATTTTCCTCGCATCCGTATATCGGAGAGGTGCGTGGGGTCGGCTTGATGGGGGCACTGGAATTGGTTGGCGACAAGCCGACCAAAAAGCCTTTTCCGCCGGAAAATCCAGTCGCTGAAGCAATCGCCAACGTGGCGCTGGAATACGGGTTGATCTGTCGACCCATCGGCCAGGCAATTGTCCTGGCTCCGCCATTCATCATTACCAGGCAGCAGGTTGATGAGTTATTCGACAAATTACGAAGAACTGTTGCGAAGGTTACCGGCATATAGCAGCCTTAGCCCATGTCCAGATATCAGATTACCGATGATGACCTCAAGCATGCGGCGCAGTTTCGCGCCGACCCGCTTGGCATACCTGGACCCGGCTTGCAAAGAGTGCTGAACCTGCTTCGGGGTGGGCCCAAATCTGGCAAATATGTTCTCATCGTGAAGGAACCGTTCCGACGCTGGGTGCTGGGGCGTCTGCCCGCCGAGCGCGGGCAGCCGGTGGAGGTGATGGAACACATCGAATTTACCGATCTCGCCGATGCAGAATGGACGGTTTTTAAACTGCGCTGGAAAGCACACACCGGACAGGACCTGGAAGAGGAATTTGACAAATGACGCGGCTTCTTGGCTACGCGGATCGGGTCAGTGCTGCACCTGGGGACAGCATCAAGGTGATGGTCAGTTCAGAAGGACTGGATCAGTACGATGCAAAGATGATCCGTGTGATTCATGGCGACATCAATCCGGCAGGCCCAGGATATCGTGAGGAAACAGTTGACCTGGACCTCGGTGGTCCATTTACCGGTCGTTATCAACCAATCAATGCCGGCTCCTACGCGGTGGTCGAAAATGCGCCGCCGAATGACGCTCGATCTTCATTGGGTATGCAGGCAATTGTCTGGCCAACCCTGCCAGGTCAAGGCACACAAACGATTCTGACTCGGGAAAATCCCGATTCGGGTGCAGGGTATCGAATTTTCCTTGACCAGACTGGTGCATTTGCCTGCGAACTCACGCTTGGCGGCGATACAGTTGAAAGTGTTTCGACTGAGGTGCCGCTTGTCGCGGAAAGGTGGTATCTGGTTAGCGCCAGTTTTGATGTGACTGAGGAAACGCTGACGATTTGCCAGCACCTGTTAAAGCCAAGCCCGAGTTTGATTGAACCGTGCAGGGTGTTGCACAGGTTCTCCGTACCATCAGCACTTGTTGAATTTGACGGGCCGATTATGATAGCTGCGCGTCCGGGCGTGGCGCGCCCGGCAATTGAACACTTCAACGGTCGTATCGAGGCGCCAAAAATTCTCACCCGACCTGTGCTCGCAGATGAAATGGAAAATCCTGCAGGTACGGGTCACGAACAACTGTTTGCTGCCTGGGACTTTTCAATGGAGATCCCGAGTGACCAGATTATCGATACATCAGGCAATCAGTTGCACGGTCGATTGGTTAATCTGCCAACGCGTGCAGTGGCCGGTTGTGCATGGAACGGGGATGAGCACTGTTGGACAAATTTGCCGCAGCACTACGCGGCAATTCATTTCCATGACGATGATCTCTACGACTGCTGCTGGGAGACAGATTTTGAAATAATTTTGCCCGAAGATATTGCCAGCGGCGTCTTTGCGGTCTATCTTTCTAGTGGCAGCGAAGAATACTACATTCCATTCGCGGTGCGAGCGCCGCGCGGCACCGCAACGGCACCCGTTGCATTTGTCCTGCCAACAGCCAGCTACATGGCTTATGCAAATACGCGGTTGGGCATCGATATTCCGGAAACGGAAATCGTTGCCGGACGCTTGCTTCAGTTAAATCCTGTGGACCTTTTTATGCAGACGCATCCCGAAATCGGTCTTTGTTTTTATGACTTGCATAATGATGGAAGTGGCGTTTACTATACATCTCGCCTGCGACCGATTGTCAATATGCAGCCCAAGCAAATCGGACATCTGGGAGGAGTGGGCTCCAATGTGTGGCAGTTCAATGCCGATACACACATTCTGGGCTGGCTTGAGCAAATGCATCAACCGTTTGATGTCATCACCGACGAAGACCTGCAAACCGAAGGGGTTTCAGTGCTGGAACGCTATCAGGTCGTTATCACCGGTACCCATCCGGAATATTATTCAATCGAGATGCTGGACAGCCTGCAGGAATACCTGGATGATGGCGGGCGGCTGATGTATCTCGGTGGCAATGGCTTTTACTGGCGGGTGAGTTATCACCCGACACTGCCAGGTGTGATTGAGTGTCGAAAATCTGAAGACGGCATTCGCGCTTTTGCTCCGCTGCCCGGGGAGTTCTATGCGAGCTTTACCGGTGAGTATACCGGGCTTTGGCGCCGCAATGCCCGGGCACCCAATCAGCTCGCTGGTATCGGTATGGTCTCACAGGGATTTGACCACTCCTCAAGCTATGTGATGAGGGAAGGCAGTCACGACCCGCGAGCAGCGTTTATTTTTCAAGGTGTTGAAGGTCCGGAATTTGGTGACTTCGGATTGTCCGGAGGCGGTGCTGCAGGCCTTGAGCTGGATGCCACCGATCATTCACTCGGCACGCCTCCACATACACTTGTGCTGGCTTCATCCGAGCGTCACACAGATTTGTATTTGTTAACACCTGAAGACATGGATGATCCAGCACCCGGTCTTGGTGGCACAGAGGCTGAGATTATTCGCGCTGAAATGGTGTTTTTTGAAACGCCGGGAGGCGGTGCTGTATTTTCGACCGGTTCCATTGCCTGGTGCGGCAGCCTTTCGCACGCAAATTATGATAATGATGTAGCCCGAATCACGACCAATGTTTTGCAGCGTTTTGTCGACGAGTTGCCGTTTTGCAAGCTTCCTCAACATTCAAATGAGGTTGACAGAACCGGATGAATGACTCTCAGTCAGGCAATCGGAGTACAATGGTAGTGGCGGTATTTTGCTTGGAACCAATTCGTATGCGAGTGCGTCAGATCATCACCAGACAGAGTCAAATCAGCCAGATTTGCGGCCAAGAGCTGGCTGACAACCAGATTATTTCGCGCAGACGGTTGCTGGTTGTGATGCTGTGTTTGTGGCTGGGTAGTATGCCCGCTGTGCCCCAGGCAGAAACTCCAGAAGACAAAGGATTGAGGATCGCGCGTGAAGCGAGTCTTCTTGATGACGGGTTCGGTGACTTCAGTGCCAGTATGAGGATGGTATTGCGCGACAGGAAGGGCAAGGAGACCGTCCGTCAGATGCGCTTTAAAGTACTGGAGGTGCAAGGAGACGGAGACAAGAGCCTGTTTGTATTTGATCAGCCAAAAGACGTAAAGGGAACTGCACTTTTGACTCACGTTCATAGCAACTCTCCAGACGATCAGTGGCTGTATTTGCCAGCCCTGAAAAGAGTGAAACGCATCAATTCGGCAAAGCGCTCAGGTTCATTTATGGGAAGTGAGTTTACCTACGAAGATATGAGCGCTTCGCAACTGGAGGATTACTCGTACAAATTTTTGCGAGATGAATCCTGTGCGGAAATGACCTGCACTGTTATTGAACAAATTCCGTTAGACAACAAATCCGGATACAGCCGAAAAATTGTCTGGCAGGACACCGCAGAGCTGCGGACCTGGAAAGTCGAGCTTTACGACCGCAAAGGCTCCCACCTGAAAACGCTCAACCTTAAGGATTATCAGCAATATCTGGACCGCTACTGGCGTGCTGGAGAGCAGACGATGATGAACCACTTGACCGGTGCGAGTACTGTACTTGAATGGCGCGACTTCAAGTTTGGTACCAATCCTGATGAACGTGAATTTACACAAACAGGACTTAAGCGAGTGCGATGATTTTTTTCGGGAATTTTTTGTTTGGTATGAATTCAATTCACTGTATCTCAGATCTTCCATAAGATCGTGCTGAGCTTAGAAATTCTTGTGTACCTGGAAAAATTCATTGTCTACACGATGTCGAATAAAGTGTGTAATACATTGACTGGCCATAAACGTTGGAGCATGTTTGCTTTTCCTTGAAGTCCTAGAGATTTGATTACACCAGGAAGTGAATCGTTAAACAAAGTCGCAGTTGTAGGAAGGGGAACTGCAGGCGCACTCGCGGCTGCAAGTGTAAGCGATCTGCTCTCCGGCAAAGATTACCAGCTGCACCACATTTACGATTCTAAAATTCCGATAATCGGGGTGGGCGAAGGCAGTTGGCCAAGTCTTGTCCAGCGTTTGCAGTATTTAACACAATTATCTGATAACGCGGTTCAACAGTTTTTGAACGGGACCCGCAAATACGGCGTCGCGTTTGAGGGCTGGGGTCATTTGAAGCGCGACTTTATCCATTACTTCTTGCCTCAAGATGAGTCCTATGCCTATCACTTGTCTGCTGATGTAATGGGAGACCTTCTGCAGGCAGACGGCCACGCGCAACACATTGATGCAAACGTCGTTGGCATTTCTCGCCTTGATGATGGTGCACTGGTTGAATTTGAGGGCAGAGACCCTGAACGCTACGACCTGGTTTTCGATGCGCGTGGATTTCCCAGGAAAATCGACTCCCGAGCGCACATTGACATCTCATTCATACCGACAAACACTGCAATGATTCGCCGCTGTCCGGCAGTTATTGAATGCCCGGTCGATGGGCCGGCCCTGCAGCATACATATACCCGTGCGGTGGCGCGTCCACACGGCTGGATTTTTGTCATCCCATTAACGATACACACGTCCTATGGCTACATCTTCAACCGTGACCTGTCCAGCGAGGAAGAGGTCGAAGCAGACTTTGACAGGTTTTTTGCAATCGATGGCATTGCACAGTTCGAAAAACGCGGCGTGATTCAGTTTCCGAATTTTGTTCATCGCCAGATTTACGATGGCGCGATTGCCCGTATTGGCAACGCAGCGGCGTTTATGGAACCGCTCGAAGCCACAGCGATTGTAGCGGCTCAATTGCAGATCGAATTGATTCTTCAAATGCGATTTGCTCGTCCGCTTGAATATCTTCAGCGGGATGTACAGATGGTTAATCGATTTCTGGTTAGCAGCATGCTCCGCTACGGGCTGTTTGTTGGCTGGCACTACAGCGCAGGCTCTGTGTTTGACAGTAAATTTTGGCGTTATGCACGTGATTTTGCCTGGCCAAAGTACCGCGAGGCAGTCAATCCCGAACTTGTAGATTGTGATGCACTGAACAAGTTCGAGGACATGATTGAGCTTGTCAGTCAACCGGTGATCGATGAAGCAAAATTGAGTCGCATGTGCGGGGTGCCCTTATCCAGCTACGCCCAAATGTTTCGGGGCCTCGGTTGTTGAAGATTGAAAGCCGGGCGATATTGACCAGTCACAAACGCCCCTTTGTTCAGAATTGTTTTACCTACGAGAACAACTGCGTATATGAGCTTCTGTGCTATGATGAAGTCGAGCAGTTTTCATATGTTCCGTTGCACACGTTGTGCTCTGAGTGCCCGACAAAGCTGACTTCTTTTTCGATACTTCAGAGCAGCAGCTGCGTTTGTTAGCTGAGCGCTTGATTTTTGGCTCGATTGTAAAGGTGTCCTGCTGAACAAAGCTGATACAAACTTTTTCGACCTCGCCAGGTCGTACATCAACTTATCAACGTAAAAAAACGAGTAATGGCGAAAGAACAATTTGCTGTGCGGTTTGCAGAGCGCATACTTTCGAGACGCTGGCTGGTTATTGTAATCACCCTGATTGCGGTTGCGTTCGCGGCAAGTGGCATTACCCGGCTTGATTTCTCTGCCAACTATCGAATTTTTTTCGACGGTGACAATCCACAGCTGCTGGCGCTGGAAGGGTTGGAAGATACATATGGAAAAAACGAAAATGTTGCTTTCCTGATTGTTCCAGACGACGGCGATGCCACCTCGAAACTTGCCTTGTCAGCAACTGTCTGGCTGACAGACGCTGCCTGGCATACGCCCTATTCGAGACGGGTCGACTCATTGGCAAATTTTCAGTACACAACTGCCGATGGTGATGATCTGTACGTGCGTGATCTTATTGATCCACAACAATTGGATCAAATCGCAGCGCGTTCTAAGGTTCGTGAAATCGCGCTAACCGACCCCCGTATAGCCGGCAGCGTTCTGGGTCGCAACGGCGATGTAAGCGTTGTTAATGTCACTGTGGAGCTGCCCCAGGACGGTCTTTTGGAAGCGGTGGCTGACGTTGCACAATATGCCAGATCGGTTGCCTCAAAAGCAGAAGAACAATTTCCCGGCATTGACCTTCGCATTGTTGGCACGGTCATGGTCAATCAGACTTTTCTGGAAGCTTCCGTGAGCAGCCAGAAGATATTCCTGCCTGTTAGTTTGCTACTGATGGCTGTAATTCTGGGTGTTCTTACCCGCAGTTGGGCCGGGGTGTTGGCGACAGGGGTCGTGATTGTATTTTCAATTCTTGCGTCAATGGGAATGGGAGCGTGGGTCGGGCTGCCTTTTTCTCCGCCGATAGCTCCGGCGCCGACAATAGTGTTGATGATAGTCGTAGCGAACTGTGTTCATTTGCTTGTCGCTCTGCGCCAGCGCTTGCAAGCGGGCAACAACAGGCACGATGCCATTGTTCAGGCGATTAGGCTTAACCTCGTTCCTATATTTATCGCCAGCCTCACGACGACACTTGGATTCTTGAGCATGAATTTTTCCGAGGTGCCACCATATCGCCATCTTGGTAACTTCGTTGCGTTTGGTATAGTCGCCTCGTTTTTTCTTTCAGTTACCTTTATGCCGGCGCTGCTCTCACTTCTTCCGGTTCGCTCCGTACAGGAAAACCGACTGCGCGGACCCAAAATGAATCGGCTGGCGAGCTTTTCGATACGCTACAGGAAATTGCTGCTTGTGGCATGGCTGGTAGCAATTATTGCGATGCTTATCGCGATACCGCGCAATGAACTCAATGATGTTCTGGTTCATTTCTTTGATGAACGAGTTGAGTTTCGACAGGATACCGACTTCATGGACAAACATCTAAGTGGCAATACCCTGCTTGAGTATTCACTGCAAGCGACAACACCGGGCGGTGTAACAGATCCGGATTTTCTCACCGAAGTTGCTGAATTTGGCGAGTGGTACCGCCAACAGCCATTTGTGCGTCATGTATCAGTCATCACGGATACCTTCAAGCAGCTCAACACGAGCATGCATGGCGATAATCCAGCCTATTACTCTATTCCGGAAAGTCAGGAACTGGCGGCGCAATACCTGCTCCTTTATGAGTTGTCGCTGCCGGAAGGTTTGAATTTAAACAATCAGATTGACAGGTCCCGGTCGTCTACTCGAGTGTCGGTATCAGCCCAGACTCTCGATTCGAAGGGGGTGCTTGAGCTCAATGAACGTGCCGAGGCATGGCTGCTTGAAAATGCCCCGCATATCGCCAGCGCCAACAGTACCGGACCTGCCGCACTGTTTGCCTATATCGGGCAGCGCAACATCCGTGCCATGGTGATCGGAACGGTAGTCGTGCTGCTGGCTATTTCCTTCATATTGCTCATCGCCCTGCGCTCGCTGCGACTGGGTCTGGTCAGCATTATTCCCAACTTGCTGCCTGCAGTCATGGGCTTGGGAGTCTGGGGATTGACAGTTGCACAAATCGGGCTGTCACTTTCAGTTGTCGTGGCAATGTCTGTCGGAATTGTTGTAGATGATACAGTGCATTTTCTCAGTAAATATCTGCGGGCACGGCGCGAATATGGTTATAGCTTGGAAGAGTCTTTGTATTATGCTTTCGATACAGCCGGGCAGGCTCTTTTTACAACGACAGTTGTTTTGGTGGTCGGCTTTTTGATATTCGCACTTTCGCCGTTCATTCCGACCGCTCAGGTCGGTGTATTAACTGCAATGATCATTGGCTTTGCGCTGATCGCCGACCTGACACTCCTGCCAGCGCTGCTAATGTATGCAGACAAGGGTAGGCGGACGCCCAGGCATCGATAAATATGCGTAAAAACATTTTGTTGCCTGTCTCGAAATTCCTATAATTTAGCAATAATTGAGTCCAACAACAAGGGACTGTTTGTGTTCAATAATTTATTTGACTCTTTTCAAAGTACTGTCGTTCAAGCAAAAAAAGACCGGGATCAACTTGACAGGCTGCTGACGGTTTCTACCCCGAAAGAACGCTTGCTTGTAGCAGTCACTACTGTTGTCGTTATATTCTTCGTGGGGTGGCTTTGGTTTGGCCATGTTCCGTACAGTCTTGCTGTAGACGGCGTGCTGATTGAAACGGGTGACAGCGCAAGCGAAGAACCAAGGTCCATGCAAGCAATCATCTGGGTGGGCTCCGAAGATGAACCTGTACTGGCGGCCGGGTCGTCACTAATGCCGGCCGGGATACCGGCAGCCCTTGTTGTGGAATTGGCAGATGGAAATGCAACCGCGTTTGACGGCAAAATCTCAGAATTATCGGCACTGACACCAGCAGGTGAACTGGCAGCAGTTGC
>JAJDZL010000148.1 GCA_022824665.1 Gammaproteobacteria bacterium
CGGTGTTCACCTACAGGGCGAATATCGATTTTTGGGTGCCAATTCGGATTTCATTTTCGTTGGGGAGCACCTGCCGCGCGATAAGTTGTTTGTCAAACAACAACAGCGTAAAGCATCCGCAGAATCTGAAGAAACCGAAAAATCCAAAGAGCCCCTCGTGCCTCGTACCAAAGAGCCCCTCGTGCCTCGTAAAAAACGCTATGGCGCAGAACTGGTTGGCAAGTGGCACGATGGTGGGAATCTTTACTCACACTATGATGTGAGTTGGGTATCCGATGCGAGTTATCTGGATGATTTTAACGGTCAGTTCAGTGAGCAGGACGCAGACTATCTGCAGCAGAATTTGAGCCTCAGTTATGCCAATTCTGGTTTGCTGATCGCGACCGGTATCAACAAATTCATCACCACTGATGCTGTTATCCAGGAAAAAGTTGAAGCCGCCATTGACACAGATGGCAAACAAGAGGAAAATCCTCAGCCCTATAACCGTGTGCCTTGGGTTACAGTGGATTTGATGACACCTTTGTATGCCGGTGCGGTATTTTCGACCTCCCTGGCATGGGATAAGTTTAGACACAAATATCGGGAAAAATATCCTGATGCACGCCGATTCAGGGGGAATGCCGCAATAAGTCTACGAATGGCCAATGCTTATTCTGAAGTAGACTTTGAGGTTGGTGCTGAATACTTAAGGTACAAGTTATCAGATAAGATGGACGACTTAAATACGATGGGTGATAAGAACAATAAGCCATCGGTCAATTCAAAATACTCCAGTGTGGACGGGCGGTTGTATTTTGACCGTTTCGATCCGGATGGGTCAGGTAAGCGATGGACACTGGTGCCGAGAGTCAAGTTGTTTGCGACCGATAGAGTGGATCAATCCCAGCTACCCGAAATCTACAAATTTGATACCACCCCTTCAATGCTGGATTCATATGAGCGCCTGTTCGATAACAATCCGTTTGTTGGTGGCGATCGGCTGAGTGAATCCAATCAGGTAACGGTTGGCTTATCAACGCATTATTACGATCCAATTCGACCTGCTCTGCTAGGGTCTATCGGGATCGGAAAAATTTTCTACCCGAATGGTACGAGACAAAGAGTAAATGACCTGATAGCTGGGCAGAAAGCGAAGACGATGGATCCTGATGAAAATAGCGGTATGGAAGGAGACATGAGTGCCAAACAGGACGACAAAGAGGTGAAAAAGTCGGATCTGTTTTTTGAGACGCGCTTCGAAAACAGTGCAACAAGGCTCCAATACATTGCACTGTTCTCTGATAAAACAGATAAAATTTCATCTTCGTCGCTGAAGTTCTCGCGAGACCTGTCCGAAGATGCAGAATTTGTCAGTGTTTATCGGCATACCCGAGACAATCGATCGCATTGGGGAAATAAATTGACCGGAAAAGTCAATTCCAACTGGATCGCGAGCATCGAAGCCATTCGATCATTTGATCCAGATCACCTCACTGAGGCCGGTGTTTCGTTCGAATACAACTCGTGCTGCGCGCGGGTCGGTGTGAAGTTAACGCGTGAACGAGAATTAAACGGCTCATATGACAACTCGGCTGAGCTTGTATTTGATTTGACGCCTTCACAGTGAAATTAAAAACAATTTTTAAAATTTGTTTGTGTTTGGGACTTGTTTCCCTGCCGCTCAACTCTAAGGTAGCCGACGCACAATCGGATGCAATCGACCAGATACTGATTACCGTCGATGGCCAACCGATCACTGACTCAGAAATTGCACGACGAATCAATTGGCTTGAATTCCTGGCTAGAGATTCAGGGCAGGCAAATTTCTCTAAGGAAGCCGCGCGAGCGCAGGCCATAGATGACGCAATAGTTTTCCGGCTGCTGGTCGCGCGCGCCAACACCATTGGTGTCTTCGTCAGCCCTGACGAATTGCTCGAAAGAACCAACGCAATTGTCGAGTCCAACAATACAACACCTGAACAATTCTTTGGCGATCTCGAAGCCGAGGGGATCAGTACCAACGATGTGCAGCAGTCGCTTACGGAATCGATTCTCAATGAGAAACTTGTCCAGCGAGTCCTGCTGCCAAGGGTGCAGATTCGAGAGCAGGAGATCGATCGTTATATTGCCAACAATCAGGATTCGTTTCAACCGGAAGAGCAATACGATTTAAGTGTAATCATCGTATCGGAATCCCTCAGCATGACTTTCGAACAAAAGCAGTTTCTACGACAAGTCGTTGGCGAAATCAAGTATGAACTCGAAAGGGGAGTGAGATTTTCCGACGTTGCAGCAGCAGCAAGCCGCATTGACGGCATTCAGGCGGGCGACTTGGGTTGGGCTCGAAAGGCAGACCTTGATCCTAACCTGGCTGGGGAGTTGTCCTCAGCCGCGGTAAATTCGGTTGTCGGTCCAGTTTCCTCAGGTGGAAATACGTTTTTTGCCATGGTCCGCCAGCGTCGCACAGGCGCCGGGCTTGATTTACCCGAATTGCAGGAGTTAAATCTGGCGAGAATCGTTTTGCAGGCGAGCAATGCGGCAGGAACCGAAGTCAATGCTGAGCAATTGGACAATCTCAGAACGACAATTCTTGACGGTGGGGATTTTTCTGAAATAGCACGAGTCTATTCCCACGACAGTACAACCAGAAAAAGCGGCGGCGACATGGGTTGGGCAACTGAAGACACAATACCGTTCGAGTACATCCAGCCGCTGTCTGAAATGGAAGTTGGCGATATCTCCCCGGTTCAGCAGATCGAAAACATCGTATTTATCCTGCACTACCGCGGTGTCAGGCAAGCCGCACAGGAAGAACGGCTCCGCAGTTTTGTGAGAAATCGCCTGCGCAGTGCAAAATTGCGCAGTGAACGAGCGAACTGGATTGATGAGCTCAGGGAGAGCGCCGTGATCGACTACCGAACCACATTTTAGGTATTGACCTCGCGCTGCTTGCGGCCAGATACTCGTCGATGTCCAGTCAGTCTTCAGAACAATCCCGGGTGATCGAAAGCATCCTGTCAGCCGCTGCATCACTGTTGCCCGTAAATCTGCCTGCAGAGCTCAAAACCAATTTTATGAGTGCGCTTGCCGCTGCACTTGACAATATGGATATCGTTACCCGCTCTGAAATCGAGGTGCAGGAGGCGGTTCTATTGCGCGCCAGGGAGAAAATCAGCGAGTTGGAAGTTCGCATTTCCGAGCTGGAATCCCAAGACCGTTGACGCTTTAAGGACCGCGTTAGTAAATTCTCCACAACCCCAGTTTTCTGCCCAAAGGTGGCGACTTCAGAGTTTTGCGCTGATTTGCGGCGCACCGAATCGTTTGCTAACATCCCCACAAATTGCCAGTCAATTTGAGATGTCGTTTTATCCTGTTGATAATATGAACATAAGTTCAACAGGATAATCAGGTCGGAATTCGTATATAATGGAAAATCCGCAAGAATTATTCTCATGTTTTAATCTTTTCATACGAAATAAGTCATCTCAAATGATGCGCTTAGGTCAATGAGGTAAGTATCGTGGACGCAAAAATTGTTTGGTTATTTGTTTTTGTGATCCTGTACTGGGTTTACTGCATTTACTGGGGGATTCGAGGTGCGATGACATCCCAGACCGCGAGCGATTACTTTATCGCCGGTCGCAGGTTGTCGCTGTGGGTCTTCGTACTAGCCGCTACCGCAACGTCTTTTTCAGGGTGGACCTTCATGGGGCATCCAGGGCTGCTGTATCGTGACGGCTTTCAGTATGCTTACGCTTCCTTTTACGCGATCACTATACCCTTTACGGGTGTTATGTTTCTGAAACGGCAATGGATGCTGGGGAAACGCTTCGGATTCGTCACACCAGGCGAGATGCTGTCGCATTATTTCAAGTCCGATATCATTCGAATTCTGGTTGTACTTGTCGCACTGTGCTTTTCGGTGCCCTATCTGGGAATCCAGTTACGTGCTTCCGGCTTTCTGTTTAACGTTCTAACGGATGGAGCACTAGGTGTCAATGTTGGTATGTGGCTGCTGTCGGCGATTGTATTTATTTATGTCGCCTCCGGTGGACTGCGTGCTGTGGCCTACGTGGATACACTGCAATGTGTGCTGCTGGCACTTGGCATTATTATCATCGGTATCATTGCTCTGAACCTGGTTGGTGGATTTGGCTCGCTGAACGAAGGCATCGCTAATCTTGCCGCCCTGGATCAGAAACGAACGCCTGATGACTTCAGTCACTACATCGCAATACCCGGTGTAATTCAGTTTGTTTCATCGGGACCCTCGGCTGTCGGCGGTGCGTGGACAGGCATTATGATTTTGACCTACATGTTCGCACTGATGGGAATTCAATCCTCTCCGGCGTTTTCGATGTGGGCATTCTCAAATACTGATCCTAAGCCATTTGCACCTCAACAGGTGTGGGCCTCCTCGCTTGGCATCGGTTTTATTCTGTTCTTCTTTACAGCTTTTCAGGGTATGGGCGGACATATGCTTGGTGCTGACCTGGCGTACATGACGGCCTATCCGGATGCAACATCCAATGTACTCGGTGCAGGGCTGCAAGGCAAGGACTTGATGGATTCTGCCGGTAAGCAGGGCATGCTGGTACCGCAGCTAATCCGGGTGATGCAGGAGACTGCGCCCTGGTTGGTTGGTCTGCTGTCGGTGTGCGCACTGGCTGCAATGCAATCGACCGGTGCAGCGTATATGTCAACGGCCGGCGCCATGCTGACGCGAGATTTGCTGAAGCACTTTATGATGCCGAATATCACTCACCAGCAACAGAAGACCTTTGGGCGAATCGGTGTTGCGGTTATTGTGCTTGCCGCACTCGTGGTGGCAACGACATCGACCGACGCACTTGTTCTTTTAGGTGGACTGGCAGTGGCTTTCGGTTTTCAAATGTGGCCTTCACTGCTTGCAGTATGCTATTTTCCATGGCTGACTCGAGCCGGCATTACAATTGGCCTGGCAGTTGGGATGGTTGTGGTCGTTTGTACCGAAACGATTGGGCAGAATCTCGGTATTACTGCCTGGGGTCGATGGCCCTGGACGATTCACTCGGCAGGCTGGGGGATAATTTTTAACCTCGGCACTGCGGTACTTGTCTCAGCAATGACGCAGAACAAGGCAGAGTATGAGCACAAGATGACATTCCATAACTTCCTGGCCGAACACGCGGCGCTGCCAGCGTCCAAACGCGGGATGCTGCCGGTTGCATGGATCATAACGCTGGTCTGGTTTTTCTTTGGAATCGGACCCGGCGCAGTGCTCGGCAATACCATTTTCGGTAACCCCAACGATGCCGCGACCTGGCTCTTCGGCATGCCTTCAATTTGGGCATGGCAGATCCTGTGGTGGGCTCTGGGTGTATTCATGATGTGGTTTCTGGCCTACAAAATGGAAATGTCGACTTTGCAGGAAAGCGAAATCGAAGTTCTTCAGGAAGACATCGGAGATGCCCATCAAGAATCCTAGGATTGTTTGTACAAACATCTGATCAATTATCAAGTCAAAAGAGGGAGGGTCGATCCCCTCCCTTTTTTGTATACTGCGCCGATTAGCTTTGGCTGCCTGCCCGTCGGTTAATCATGTCACAAATTTCAGTTTACTGGCTTTGGGTAATTGCCATGACACTTGCACTCCTTTATCCGGTTGCGCAGTTAATTTGGGTGGTGAGTGTACGACGATTGCAGAAAAGACTGCAAAGGCCACTGGATCAGCCCGAATTGCGCGGCCAGCGTCAGCGTGCGTTTGTTATTGGCATGGTTGTCTCCCTGGCGTTCTCAATGCTGTTTAACTTTCGCCTGCTGAATTGATTGATCTCGATTGGATCCGCGTCTTTACCAGTTTCTGAAATACACAGCCATCCTGATGGCGCTGGTGTGGCTGTCCTGGAGCCTGTATGAAAGTTTTTTCAAGGCCCGGGCACCCGGCGACACCGATTATCACGCAGCAAATCGGCTGTTCGAGGATGGCGACTACGAGCGTGCGCTTGAAGCCTACCGGGATGCACTCGACGATGATTCCGAGCACATTCACGCGCAGCGCGGCCTGGCGCGGACATTGCTGCAACTCGGTCGCTATGATGAATCGCTCAACCAGTTTAATTCGGCAATTGCGCTGGAACCGGATTTTGCCGGCAGCTACGCCAATCGAGGCATTCTCTACGACCGCATGGGGCACCATCAATTGGCACTGGAGGATTATCGAACAGCTTTACAACTGGACCCAGAGATTGCTGAGGGCCCACACTGGCTGATCAGATTCCTAAGAAATCAACCAGAACGGCCGCCTGGGATTGCTGAGCGGGCCGCATATCTCGCAAATGAGCTACTGAAGCCCGTATCGGAACGCGTACTAAGACTTCCCGAGATTGATGCCGAGCAGCGCAGCTACAAAAAGTAACCGGCTTCCAGAAGTGATATTGCGCTCACTCAGCCAGACCAGACCACCAGCACGAATATCTGGAACATCACGTATCCGATGCCCAAACATGCAACAATGGTTTTTTCCAGTACGTTTGGGTGCCTGATCCAAAGAACAATTAAACCAAACGCCACGACTGCAATCTGAACGACTTTCATGATATCTCCGTGATGTCTTGGATCCCAGTAGGAAACCGGGCTCATATACCGCCAGTCTGTCAGCGGAAAGAAGTGCCGGTGTGCATCATCATGATGTAAGGGCAAGTCCAGCAGCACGTGTAGAGCCATGCTGATCGCAATGACCGAGAGCGTTGTTTTTTTGAAGTAAATCCCGCAAGCCAGCGCGATCAGGATGATCGGCACCGAATTGAATATATCGATGAAATTCTGCCAGTGTGGCAGGAAATAGAGTTCCGACCAGATTAAGGATTCCGGCGATCCCATCACCAGCGACTCCCAGGCATAGAACACAATGATGGGTAAATCCGGGAGCATAGAGCCAATAATGATGGCTATAAAGTTCCGTCGTCGTTCAGTCTGACGACATTGAACAACCAAATTGCAAACGATATGCGCCCCGGTATCCATAATTCAATAAAACAGACAATCAATGGCGACGCGAAGACCGGCCGATGCCAGTAGCGAACGATTGATCTGCGTTTTCGGGCAGCAGGGGGTCAACGATTCAAGCCCGATCTTTGTCCGTGCGATAAGCGGTTGGTATTTCGAGTCATCAAAACCTGTCAATCAAAAGATCAAGAAAATCAGTGCTCAGTCTTTGAACTCATCAAGTTCCTGTAGAAAAGGAATGGTAATTCTACGCCGTTCTTCCAGGGATGCCAGCGCGATGCGGTCAAGCAGACGAACCAAAGAGTGCATGTCACGCGAATGGCGGCGAAATATGAACCGAACAACAAATTCTTCAATGATCAGACCGCGCAGCTTTGCGCTTTCAATTAGAATTCTGGCTTTTGTCTCATCTGAAGCACAGACAAGTTTCAGTACCTGGCGGCCTGACAGTCGATTGACCAGATCTTTACGGCTAAAATTCAACTCACCAGGCGGACATTTTCCAGTCACAAGCAGCGTGTTGCCATTCGCTTCTGCGTTATTGAGCAGGGCCAAAATCTGGTCCTCCCAAATTACCTGACTTGCGATTGTGTGAACGTCATCCAGGCAAATCAGTCGATAGGTCTCAAGTTCTTTTAAGTTTTGAGGATCCACCTCGAGGTCCATGACTGGAACATAAACACTGGCTGGAATGTTGTTACATGCAGCAAACAGCAAGTGCGACTTGCCAGAGCCTCGCGCACCCCAAAGATAACAGGTTTCAGCGCGCGCTCCGCTTGCCACCATTTGCATCAATTGGGCAACAGTCTGCCGATTTTCGTTCGCATGAAAATTTTCAAAACTGGCAGAGTTTTTTTGATCTACCGCAATTGTTGCCTGCACAGTGCGATGCTGGTCCGCTCTCATCGCAAATCTACATGCCTCTTCGAATTGCCCAGACCCAGACATATTGGACGCCGCTGGCAACTGTGAGGATGGCGACTGCAAACGTCAGTAAGTCACTGACATCTGGCAGTACCAGCCAAGAGGTGTTTTCCAGTAACACAGCGATAACCAGAACGATTTGAGCGACGGTGTTGATTTTGCTCGTCATGGTTGGCCGCATTTGAATATCGCCGTCAAGTGTTGTCAGTACCAGATAGCCGCCGATAATGATTAAATCCCGGAAAATGACCAGGGTAACTAACCAGAACGGTAGCTCTCCAAGCACAACCAGCATGATGTAAGCACAAATGATGATGATTTTGTCCGCCAGCGGGTCGAGTCGCGCACCGAGCTCGGAAACAAAGTCAAAACGTTTGGCAATCCAGCCGTCGAGTCCGTCTGTAATCCCTGCTAAAATGAACAGAATCAATGCAAGTTCATAGTTCGCATCGCGCAGCAGCAATATCAGCAAAGGTGCAGCGGCAATTCTGGATAGCGTAAGAATATTGGGGATTTGCGCCAGTGCTGATGAGACGTGATAATTCATTGCAAGTTAAGTGATTTACTATCAACAATATAGAGTTAATTGATTTGGATTCTGAAACTATGGTGATTGCTATCCAGACAAGGTTTATTTTATGTTCAATCGTGCCGATTGGTTCATAATTGATTGAAAGTGAATTACGCAGAATGCTGGCTACAAACGCTGTGTGCTTGCACCTCCCGAGTGTCAGCTGATCAGCCATTTTCCCTTAGCGCGACATAATTGACCGGATGACCACGAACTTGCAAACCAGTCCCCAAAAGAGTGCATATCAGGATGCCGGTGTCGATGTGACACTGGCAGACCAGATGATCCGGTCTTGGCAGCCCAAATTTGCTGCCACAGCTCGGGCGGAGCGTATCGAGTCGCCACTCGGATTTGGCGGCTTGATGGAAGTTCCAGACGGTTATGACAACCCTGTGCTGGTGAGTGGCACTGATGGCGTTGGTACCAAGCTCAAGATCGCATTTGAGACCGGTCGCCATAACACAGTTGGCATTGATCTTGTCGCAATGTGTGTTAATGACATTATTGTTTACGGGGCAGAACCGCTGTTTTTTCTGGACTATCTGGCAACCGGCCAACTGGATTCTGAAATCTGTGCTGACATCATGGAAGGTATTGCCGCCGGCTGTCAGCAGGCAAAGGCAGACCTCATCGGGGGTGAGACGGCTGAAATGCCAGGTATGTATGCCAAAGGAGAATATGATCTGGCAGGCTTCTGTGTTGGTGTCGTGGAAAAAAAGAACATCATTGACGGTCGGCAAGTTGCCGAGGGTGATGTTGTCATCGGACTTGCGTCAACTGGATTTCACTCAAATGGGTTCTCATTGATACGAAAATTACTCGCTGATAACGCGCTGTCATTGACAGCAGATATTTCGGGGCGAACACTCGCAGATGTACTGATGACCCCGACAGCAATATACGTTCGTCCGGTGCTGGACATTTTGGCTGTTGAATTGCCGCATGCAATTGCCCACATAACTGGCGGCGGTTTGCCAGGGAATCTTTCCCGTGTTATCCCGGCTGGACTAGGTGCCAGAATTAAAGCTGATGCGTGGAAGAGGGCCCCTGAATTTGACTGGCTTCAGCAAGTTGGGAATCTGTCTGAGGAGGAAATGCTGCAAACATTCAATTGCGGCATTGGCATGGCTCTCATTGCTGCGCCGCAAGCGGCGTCCTCGATCCGCCAGATCGCTGAATCGCATAATATTCAAGCTGAAAAAATTGGCGCGATTGTGCGCGCGGCCGACCGCCCGGTGATGATTGAATGAGTCGGCCGCTTAGGATTGTTGTATTGGCATCTGGCTTTGGTTCAAATTTACAGGTCATTGTCGATTCGATCAAGGCTGGGAAATTGCGTGCAACAGTGGTTGCTGTGATCAGCGACCGTCACGATGCGTACGCGCTTCAGCGCGCCCGCAGCGAAAACATTCTGTCGATATATATTGACGCTCGACAGTATCCCGACAGGCAAAAATTCGATGCGGCGCTGATGGAGGAAGTTGCAAGGTTGGAACCGGAACTGATCGTGCTGGCCGGCTTCATGCGGGTGCTTACCGCTCAATTCGTAAATCAGTACCCGAATCGAATTATGAATATTCATCCCTCGTTATTGCCAAAACACAAGGGGCTTAACACACATGAACGCGTGCTAAGACAAGGGGATTCGCATCATGGCGCAACGGTTCATTTTGTAACACCTGAATTAGATGCGGGTCCAATAATATTACAGAAGAAGTTTCCTGTTTCCAGGGCCGACTCACCGGCAAGTCTTGAGCAGCGGGTCCATGAATGTGAGTATGAGATCTACCCGCGTGCCATTCAACTGTTTGCTGACGGTAAGCTTCTCAGCACTAAACAACGCATCGATATCAATTAGAGGACATTGCCGTGAACACTTTCAAGTTAATTTCTTCACCCAGCTTGGCTATTTTAAGGACTTTCGGTTTAAGGCGATTGGGTATCGCCTTGAGTGTCGCAATGCTTGCCTTGTCAGGTGTGCTTTTGCAAAGTTCACTGAATGTTGCGCAAGGCTCTGACTACTCCGGATTTGAAGTTGTCTACAGTGTCGATTACAACGGAATGGCGGTCGGCAGTAGCATCAGAACTGTATTGGTGATTGATTCATCAACTGTGATGTCAACACATGAACTGAGACCGGAGGGATTAGCACTGTTATTCGGCCAGGCGAGTGCCGCGGACATCACAATAATCGATTTGAGTAATAATCAAATTCGACCAGTATCAAGCGAAAGAACCAGCAGCAAAGCGTCGGACTCCTATGCTGCTGAATTCATTTGGACCGAGGGGGTCGTTGAATTTTCGGGCGGTAACGTTGTGAACATACCTGCAAACGATGTTCATGACTTCGAATCCTGGATCATGGATCTGATGTTCAATCCAGATGGACAGCGAGAAGGTGAACTTGTCTCAATTGTGGAAAGAGAAAATCGACTCAGAACCTATCAGATACTGCAGGTGTCACTTGATATCTTGCAAGTTGATGGTCAAGCAGTCAATACGCGGCGCATCATTTTGCAGGACATAGACAATTCCTCACGAGGTTATTCTGTCTGGCTGGCACCGGGTTTTCATAATCTGGTCGTGCAAACCATAAAACATAGAAAGTCAAACGACCTTAAGTTTTTGATAAAAAGATTCGGGCAGATTGCTGCTGGTAAGAATTGACCGATTGGTGAGCTGCAGCAGCTTGCCGCCGTAATCGACTTCGTTGCAGTTGCTTGCCTCCAGTTTAGCTCGCCATTGTCTGCTCAGTGCCGATAAACTTAAGTGTCAACTTGTCAGCCTTGACTGACAGCTGCACCGCGCCGCCGCCCGACAGCTTGCCGAACAACATTTCGTTTGCCAGTGGGCGTTTGATGTATTCCTGAATGACGCGCGCCATCGGTCGAGCTCCCATGGCTTTGTCAAAGCCCTTTTTGCTGAGCCACGCTTTGGCTTTTTGATCAGCCTTGAGCTCAATGTTTTTCAGACTCAGCTGTTCCTGAAGCTCGATCAGGAACTTTTCAACCACTTGTTCAATCACATCCTGATCCAAGGATTGGAACCTGATTACGGAGTCCAGTCGATTGCGAAATTCCGGAGTAAACAAATTCTTGATGACTTCCATATCGTCGTGCGAGTGATCCTGTTCAGTGAACCCGACAGAAGACCGCGCGATCTCGACGGCACCGGCGTTGGTTGTCATGACGATGATGACGTTGCGAAAATCAGTTTTTCGGCCATTATTGTCGGTTAATGTACCGTAGTCCATGACTTGCAGCAGAATGTTGAAAACATCGGGGTGCGCTTTTTCGATTTCGTCGAGAAGCAAAATTGCGTGCGGCGTTTTGTTGATTGCTTCTGTCAGCAGACCACCCTGGTCGAAACCAACATATCCGGGTGGCGCACCGATCAGGCGCGAGACAGTGTGTCTTTCCATGTACTCAGACATGTCGTAGCGAACCAGTTCTATGCCAAGCGTCATGGCGAGCTGGCGAGTGACCTCCGTCTTGCCGACACCCGTTGGCCCACAGAACAGAAAAGATGAAATCGGTCGGTCAGGGTCGCCGAGTCCAGAGCGGGACAGCTTAATCGCATCGGCCAGCGCACCGATCGCTTCATCCTGACCGAACACAACCAGTTTGAGATCGCGCTCGATATTCTTCAGTGACTTTATGTCACTGGTTGATACCGTACGCGGTGGAATTCTTGCAATACTCGAGACAATTTTTTCGATTTCCTTGATACCAACAGAATTTTTTCTTTTGGAAGGGGGCAACAGGCGAGCCCGAGCGCCAGCCTCATCAATGACGTCAATCGCCTTGTCCGGGAGCTTGCGATCGGTAATATAGCGCGCCGACAGTTCGGCTGCAGCCTTGATTGCCGGATTGGTAAAGCGAACATCGTGATGCTTTTCGAACTGCTGCTTTAGTCCGCGCAGAATCTTGATCGTTTCATCGATGGTCGGTTCAGAAATGTCAATTTTCTGAAACCTTCGAGACAGTGCGCGATCTTTTTCAAAAATGCCGCGATATTCCTGATAGGTTGTCGATCCCATACAGCGAATGTCGCCGGATACCAGCAGTGGCTTGAGAATGTTTGATGCATCCATGGTGCCGCCGGATGCCGCACCTGCGCCAATGACGGTGTGAATTTCGTCAATAAACAATATGGCATCGGGGTCTTTTTTGAGTTCATTAAGCACGGCCTTCAGCCTTTGCTCAAAATCCCCTCTGTATTTGGTGCCCGCTAGCAGCGAACCCATGTCGAGCGTATAAATCGTGCTATCGGCAATCAACTGCGGAACTTCGTTCTCAATGATTCTTTTGGCAAGGCCTTCCGCGATCGCTGTTTTGCCGACGCCGGCTTCACCGACCAGTAGCGGGTTATTTTTTCGCCGCCGACACAGGATCTGTACGGTTCTTTCAATTTCAGATATTCTGCCGATGAGTGGGTCAATCTTACCGTCAAGCGCCCGCTCGTTCAGATTTTGTGCATACAAAGAAAGTGGGTTTGTGTCGCTGGCAGCCTGTTCTGGCGAGGCGTTGGAAAATGGGTCGTTGTCTTTGTTGGCATCCGCATCGGATTTGGTGATGCCATGCGATACAAATCGCACGATGTCGTAGCGATGAATGGATTGTGCGTGAAGAAAATAAACAGCATGTGATTCGTTTTCTCCGTAAATTGCAATCAATATGTTTTTGCAGTTGACTTCCTTTTTGCCGGAGCTTTGTACATGGAGCATTGCGCGCTGAAAGACGCGGCGAAATCCGTGTGTTGCCCGAGCTTCGTAATTTGAGTCGTCTTGGACCCGCGGAATGTTGTTATCGATAAATGTTTCCAGATCCTCACGCAACTTTGCCAGGTCGGCACCGCATGCCTTGAGTATTTTTTCAACAGTCTCATCATCCAGAATCGACAGCAGCAGGTGTTCAACCGTTACAAATTCATGCCGATTCTCTGTCGCGAGCGACAGTGCAAGATTGAGTGAATTTTCCAGGTTTTCCGAGAACAATTATTCAGGTTCCATCGTGCATTGCAGCGGGTGCTGGTGTCGCTGCGCGCATTCAAGCACATCGCGCACCTTCATTTCTGCCACCTCCCGCGTAAACCGACCGCACACACCGCTTCCCGAATTATGCACACTGAGCATAATTGTTATAGCAAGCTCCTCTTCCATCGCAAAATATGTGCGCAGTACGTTAACCACAAATTCCATCGGAGTATAGTCGTCATTGAGCAAGACGACTTTGTAAAGGCGCGGTTTTTTTAGTTTAGGCTTTGAATCCTGTACGACAGGATCGGTGTTTGCTGGAAGTAATTCGCTCATCGATTATCAAGCAGGTGATTTATCTGCAATAACGGCAATCTATGGAATATAGCTGCTTGCCAATTCGCATGTGTCTTGAAGTTGCATTTCTCTATACATTAACCGGGCTGAACTTAACAATGAATTTCCTTCGACAAAAAAGACTTAAGCATTCGACTTCAAATGTTCCTGTTGTCAATTTATGAGGTTTCGAATGTTATGAATCGATGTAACGTATGTTGCTTTCAACTCGCCCATTTCCCAACACTGATCGGTTTTTGGTTGAACTTTATTTCGATAAGTATACATGAACGATATGCGTGGCATTCGGACAGGATTTGTGAGTAATACCCGTTAATTTTCCGCTTCAGTCTATGCAACGTCTGGTCGGGGAAAATCTTCCAGCCAGTCATACTGATTTACTGCCCGCTGGCGTCAAACCCCATCATGTTTGTCGACCTTTTCTAATGAATTGGCAATCATGGCTAACACTCTCGTTATTGTAAACGATAGGGATTTTGACTTAGATGATTTGCCTTACGGAGGGTTTTGCGTTGGAAACATTTTAGACGGCTAAAAATATTGCCGTGGACGGAATTCCATCCGTGTCATAAAATCCTGACCAGCGATAATGTCTCCAACGCAAAACACTCAAATTAGAAAATTTCAAAAATTAACAACAGAATCATCTACAATACTTGGGACAACCCTCGTCGTTTCGCCGGCGAGCCGCAGGGTCTGGGGACACAAATCTCTGGACCCTTTGCTTTTTTGGGAAAGAGAAAGTGCGTACCGCAATCTATATTGATGGCTTCAATTTGTATTACGGGGCAGTTAAAGATACAAACTGCAAGTGGCTAAACCCCAAGTTGCTCTGTGAGAACATTCTTCAACCTCACCATGACGTTGTTTCAGTTGTTCTCAGTACTGCTCGTGTTAGGCCAATACCTGAGAATCCGGATGCCGCTAAACGACAGTCTACCTATATCAAGGCTCTGACAACATATATCCCGGAGTTGACTGTAGTTTACGGACATTTTTTGCAAAAAAACAATCTTGTCGTCCAGTAGATTCGAAACATGGAAAGTGGGTTAAAGTTTTCCGTATGGAGGAAAAAGGGTCTGATGTGAATTTGGCAGTGCGTCTTGTCAGTGATGCGTACAGGGACGTATTTGATTGTGCAATTGTAGTCAGTAACGACAGTGACTTGGCAGACGCGATGCGTGTTGCAAAAGAAGAATGCGAGAAGACGATCGGATTGTTTACTCCGTGGAGAAGGCATGCATCGAAGCAACTAATGCGTTACTCCAGTTTTCAAAGGACGATTCGGAAGTCTAGTTTAACCAAGAGCCAGCTTCCCAACCCCATACCGGGGACAAGAATATTCAAACCTGATAGTTGGTAGTTCAACGATATTTAGGGGTGAGATGTGATGGGGTGTCGAACGTAAACAATTAATCAAGGAGCATTCGGATGAAGGACAAGCAAGGCAGCCAAAGGCAACGACAATTCGTTTCTTTCGGCTCTGTATTTGAAAAGAAAGTCGGGTATTCTCGAGCTGTCTGTGATGGCAGGTGGGTGTTTGTTGCAGGTACGACCGGGTTCAACTATGACACCATGGAGATTTCAGACGATGTAACCGAGCAATGCAGGCAGACGCTTGAGAACATTGGCATGGCTTTGCGGGAGGCCGGCGGCGACTTTGCAGATGTTGTTCGTACCACCTATATTTTTCCCAATCCTGACGACTTTGAGCTTTGCTGGCCCGTACTTCATGAATACTTTGGCCAGATTCGACCTGCCTCAACGATGTTCAGTGCCCGACTGGCGGACCCCCGAATGAAAGTCGAAATCGAAGTGACTGCCCTTAGAGCGCGTGCCCCGTCAGAGTAGGCTTTGGAATATTACTGTGCGGCTAACACCCGGTTGGCCAGATACTCTACAATCTCAAGTACGCGGGTCGATGAGCCAGCCATAGAGGGGGAGGTGCGGTATTTGCCTGCCACCACAAGGGTTGGTACGCCCGTTACGCCATAGGTATCTGCCAAAAGTTCAGCTTGTGACACTTTGGTAATTGTGCCAAATGAATGAACTGAACTGGCCAGCACACCGGCATCAACCCCAGGCTGAGTTGATGCCCATGCTTCAAAATCTTCGACACTGTAGATTCTGCTGCCTCTTACATGTAACTCGTCGTAAAACGGCTGCATAAGGTCGCCGTTGAGGTTCAGCAACTCCATCGCGTAGTAGACATGGGCGTGAAATTCTGTGTTTCGGTTCCATACCGCAGGTACGTTCGCCAAGCGAATAGTTTCGGGCTTTTGCCATGCCAGTAGATACGGTTCAAAGCGAAAGCAACTTGGGCACCCGAACCAGAAAAACTCAAGCACTTCAACTTTTCCGTCCGGCAATACGGTTGCATCACCAGATAGCGTAATATAGTCGACACCTTCCTGGTAGTCTTGTGCTCGGGCGGCAGAAGCGATGAATATCGCCGTGGCAACAAACAGACAAACAATCGCTGCACTAATTGATTTACTCGTTTTCATTGATCAATTCACTGGATGAGAGAAAGAATACCGGTTTTTTGCTGAAGCTTCTCAATCAACCGATTTTGCAGATCGTCAAATCCGCCATTACTCATGATTAAGACTGAATCTCCGCTGATAAGTTCTGCTGATACTGCATCCAATAGCGAATTGACAGAATCATGTACAAAAAAGTTCTCGCGATCAACGTCGCTCTCGTTCCAGACTACATTGGGTGCTCGATACATGTACACCTGATCTGCCAGATTGAATGCATCGACCAGTGTACGTCCGTGAATACCCATTCTCATGGTATTGGAGCGAGGTTCAAAAACCGCAATGACACGCTTGGGGCTGTTGAGCTTGGAAACCGCATCAATGCTGGTCTGAATCGCAGTCGGATGATGCGCGAAATCATCATAAATTTGAATGCCATCAGCATCAAACAGCAACTCGAGCCTGCGCTTGACGGGCTTAAATTGCCGCAATGCATCGACCGCGGTTGCAACATCGACACCGGCTTCACACGCCGTTGCAATGGCAGCCAGTGCATTGGCTGTGTTGTGTCGTCCAGGAACATTCCAGTTCAGATCGATTGACCCGTGCACTTTGGAATGCAGGCGCGAGAACTTGTAATCTTCAGATTGCGAGTCTACGTACCAGTCCGCATCCCGATTGCCCGAAACACTGAATCTGACAAGCGGCGTTACGCTGCTGCGGTTAATGACTTCCTCTAAACGCGACTCATCGAAATTGGAAATGATACGTCCCGAGGAAGGCAGGGTACGGATAAAGTATTCGAACTGTCGCTCAATATCCTGTATAGAGTCGAATATATCAGCATGATCAAATTCCAGATTGAGCAAAGCGGCGATTGTTGGACGGTAATGAATAAACTTGGGGCGCTTGTCAAAGTACGCAGTATCGTATTCATCGCTTTCAACAACAAACCATTGTCCCTTGCCGATTCTTGCTGCATCGGAAAAATTCTGCGCGATGCCGCCAACCAGATATCCCGGGGATAGCCCGGCATGCTCCAGAATCCACGTGATCATGCTGGTCGTCGTCGTTTTGCCGTGGGTTCCTGCAATAGCAAGTACTTTTCGATCGCGTAAAACATTTTCATATAGCCACTGAGGGCCCGAAGTGTAATAGATGCCAAGGTCCAGCATTGCATCCACTTCCGGATTAGCGCGGCTGATGGTATTGCCAACCAGAACGAGATCGGGTTTGCTGCGCAGATTGTTAGGGTGATAACCGGTTGCTACTTCGATGTTTTGGTTTGCCAGCATGTCGCTCATGGGCGGATAGGAGTTCAAGTCGGAGCCGGTAACGCAATAACCCAAATCACGGGCCAGCAATGCGAGATTGCCCATGAATGTGCCACAAATGCCGATGATATGCAAGTGTTTCATTGAAGTGGTGCGGTCACCGGGTCGGCAACTTCTCCGAAAGACTGGAGCACAACCAGCGATACCGCAAGATTAACTCCAAGGGCGAGAAAGAATGCCTTGGTTTTGGAAGAATCCATTGCTTCCTTGAAAATATAGGCAGTAATACACAATCCCCAGATTCCAAAAGGAATGGCAATGACTGTCAGCCAAAACAGGGTTTCGGTTTGTTGCGAGAAGCGTGTTGCAAGTACGATTGGAAAGTATGCCAGGCACCGAACGACACTATTGGTGCCATAAATTGCTGCAATAGTTTGCCGCCAACGCGAGATTCGGCCGGTAAAGAATAAAACCGCGGCAACGACCACTCCATAAACAACGATTTGCAGAAATGCCAGCTCCAGGTTGTTCGTAAACGGTACCGATACTTCCAGAAACGTCGTTGACAACAGTGCTGCCAGCGCGCATAGCAACACCATATAATTCGATGCCGGCAGATTCTGCGGTTTTTCCTGAAAGAAAGCGATTCGGATAATGACTTGAATCGGATTAGCAGCCATATGCTGTTACGCAGCCAATGGTAGGTAAATATTTGTCACGGATAAAGATTTCAGAAGATTGCACGAAAGATGCATGTTGCATAATCGATTCAGCGAAGGTGTACTTACTGGGCAAGGGCGATTGACTTGACAGATACGCAGTTGGGTTCGACTTGCACTGCAACTGTAATTTGATCTGTTTGACAGCAATCCACAAATTCACCGACCACTTTCAATCTCAATTTTCGAATCATGCACCTCACTTGCCTGAAGTCGAAAAGTGACCGTCGAAACTAACTCCTTGCATCAGTGTGAACAGGCTAAATTATATGATACTCATTGCCAACTCGATTCAGCTACGCCGAGCGGACTTTGCTCCACAGTTTCGCAGTTCGTTTAAGCATTGGCTGTCAGTTTCGTATCGCTCGCTGCGATTTGATGAACGTAATCAGTGAACCCGTTGCTGACGGCGCTACCCTGCGTCGATTGTGCAGGCAAATGGAAGGTGCGTCCCATATCGCGCTCGATACCGAATTTACCCGAATCCGAACCTATTACCCCTGTCTGGAATTAATTCAGTTTGCTACACATGATTTGATATTTTGTGTCGATGCATCATGCGACCTGGACCTGTCGATACTCAGCAGCATCATGCAATCAGCCAATTCGACATTTGTATTCTATGCCGGTGACCAGGACCTTGAAGTGCTCGAGCTCAATGACTTGATTCCCCGGCAGATTTGCGATGCTCAAATCGCAGCACAAATTTGCGGTGCTACAAAACTGTCGTACCAGCGACTGGTCAAGCAGTATCTCGATGTTTCCCTGCCTAAGGATCTGACCACCTCCAACTGGAGCAGGAGACCCATCTCAGCCCAACAGATCCGCTATGCTCTGGATGACGTGCGCTATGTACTGCCTCTGTTCTATCGTCTGCAAGAAAAATTAGCGAAACTCGGCCGTTTGTCGTGGCTGGAAGAGGAAAATGCCAGGCTGCTTGAGTTGCCGCGCGGTGATCAAAGTATTGCCCAAAGTTGGAAAAACTTCGGTGGTGGCGCGGGTTTTTCGGTTGCCGAGCAGCATATTGTCAAAGAACTCTTGACCTGGAGAGAACAGCGCGCAAAATCCATTAACTGGCCGCGGCAGTGGGTGCTGTCGAATCAGCAGATTAGAGACCTGGTCACGCGCCAGCCGGCATCCAGGGATCAGGTTGCAAAGTTGATCGGGATCAAGCGGCGGCCAGCGCCGGCGTGGGTTTCGAAATTGCACCGGATCATCAATTCAACGCCGCGCAATAACCTGACGCCTGTGTGGTCGTTGCCGCCGCGCCTTAACGATTCAGACAAAGCGCTGGTGAAACGCATTTTGACATGCGTTTACCGGATTGCTGAACAGCACAACATACCCGGTTCACTGTTGTGCACCCGGCAGGAAGCATCGGATACAGTGCGCGGTAAGATGAGTGCCAGGATGTTGCAAGGCTGGCGTCAGGATATTGTTGGTGCAGCGCTACAGCCGCTGTTGAAACAAATTCAACGATGAATCAGGCGACGCTAACCGGAAAGTCTGCGATTATTTTCCGCCATTTTTGCGGGCCTTCGACATGAACTGAATTTCCGTTGCTGTCAACAGCAACGGTGACCGGCATGTCTTCAATCTCAAATTCGTAAATTGCTTCCATGCCAAGATCTTCAAATGCCAGTACTTTCGAAGATCGGATCGCTTTTGATACCAGATAGGCCGCACCGCCAACCGCGATCAGGTAAACTGCGCCATGCCGTTCAATTGCCGCAATTCCTTCAGCACCGCGCTCAGCTTTGCCAATCATTCCGATCAGCCCGGTTTTCTCAATTAACTCATCGGTATACATATCCATGCGGGTTGCTGTCGTTGGACCGGCAGGTCCGACCGCTTCATCACCCACTGCGTCGACTGGACCAACATAGTAGATAAATCGCCCATCGAGATTTACGCCGCCCGGTAGCGGTTCACCGCGATTAAGATATTCCAGCATCCGCTTGTGGGCCGCGTCACGACCGGTGAGAATTTTCCCGGAGATCAATAGTGTTTCTCCGATTTTCCACTCACGTATCTCTTCGCGCGAGATTGAATCGACATTCACCCGGCGCGCTGATGAGTGGTCCTGTACGATCTTTGGCCAGGCATCAAGTGCCGGTACGTCCAGCTTTGCCGGCCCGGAACCATCCAGCGTGAAATGAATATGGCGAGTTGCCGCACAGTTTGGTATCAGGCTGACTGGCAATGAAGCTGCATGTGTCGGGAATTCCTTCACTTTAACGTCCAGTACTGTCGTGACACCACCCAACCCTTGTGCACCGATACCCAGTTTGTTGATTTCGTCGTACAGTTTGACTCGCAGTTCCTCGGTCGGCGTTCCAGCGCCTCGTTCAGTCACCTCGTGAATGTCGATCGGCTCCATCAGTGCTTCTTTTGCCAGCACGATTGACTTTTCTGGAGTGCCCCCGATGCCAATGCCCAGTATCCCTGGCGGACACCAGCCAGCACCTAGTTCAGGCATTGTTTTGAGTACCCAGTCAACGACACTCTGTCCCGGATTCAGAATGGTCAGCTTGGCCTTGTTTTCCGATCCGCCGCCCTTCGCCGCCAGTGTAATGTCGACCTGGTTACCTTTGACCAGTTCAGTATGCACCACTGCGGGGGTGTTGTCCCGGGTATTCTTGCGCGTTCCCCATGGCGGGTTGACGACCGAAGCCCGCAAGGGGTTGTCCGGATTCAGGTAGGCCTGTCGAACCCCTTCGTCAATCATGTCTTGCAGTGACTGATCGGTGTCCCACTGCACATTCATGCCGACCTTTACGAATGCGACGACAACTCCGGTGTCCTGACAGATCGGTCGGTGTCCTTCAGCTGACATTCGTGAATTAATCAAGATCTGCGCAATTGCATCTTTAGCGGCTCCGGATTGTTCGCGTTCATAGGCTTCAGACATTGCCTGGACAAAGTCTTCAGAATGGTAATATGAAATGTGCTGCAGTGCATCAGCCACACTTTCAATCAAGTGTTTCGCACGAATTTTCGACATAACTTTTTGATCGCGAACCAATCGCCTGGTAAGTAAGAGTCAGTGAATCTGCCTGACAAAATGGGTTGGTCAAGACCGGACTGATCGTCTGGTTAAACTTTATTTGCGCGAAACCGCGCGGATTTTTTCAAACCTTTCCTTCAGCACCGGGTGCTGGTCGTTGGGAACCGCGCCAGTCAGCCAGTACTGGACCAGTAAATCACTGAATTCTGTTTCGAGATCCTGCTGAGACGATTGTTTTGTCATGGCTGCGTTTAACCGCTCCACGTTGTACTGCATACGCTGCCGGGTGAATTCTGGCGGTGACTCAATTTCTGACAGAACCTCAAGGCGCAGGCAGATGTCCTGTTTCAATTTCAGGTTCTTCATTGCCTGTTCGTCTAAGTTCAAAGTGGACTCACCTGTACTGTCTCTGGATAGCGCGCAAGCGGCATCAAACCGCTGTTGAATGGCCGCTTCGAATTCGCCACACGAATGGTCAGTACGATTCCATTGACTCTCATGTGCTTCGAGCGTAGTCATTGCGTCCCCTGATTGAACCGCAAATTCCAGTGCATCGCAAATTTGTGCTTTTTGCTCAAGCGCGATAAATGTAGCTTCAATTTTCAGTCTCTTGGCGTCGCGGACAGCACGGCGAAACTTCGAAATTTCGTTATTGAACTCTGTCGTGATTGGGTTTTTCCGGTTTCTTTGAAAGTCATCGATTCCTTTCCAGCGATGCTGTATGTTCGACACCTGCGCGGCAAAGCCTTCGATTTCCCGAGTCTCCGTCTTGTTTATCGCTTTTAGCTCCTGCAGCAGGTCCTTTTTTTGCTGCGTGTTTTCTTGCCTGACTTTGTCCCTGGTTTTACGCAACTCAGCGCGACGCTGAAATTGCTTGTCACACGCACTCTTAAACGCATGCCAAAGTTCGTTCTCTTTCTTTTTTTTCGTTCGAATGACAACCGACTTCCAGTCACTTTGGTAGGATTTGGCTTTTTCGATTGCGATATTGACAGGTTCAGAATCAAGCGCATTGGCTTTGTTAATCAAATCAAGGCGATACTCGATTCCTTTTTCGCGTTCGCGTTCCAGATGCGGCCTGAACAGGTCCATCACCTTATCAAATCGGGCATTGGTTGATACCCAGTCCTTCTTGTTGAGCGGGACGGCTTCTTTCCACCGCTTTTTTGCCATGCGAACCGCATCTTCAATCGCTTTCCAGTCGGGTTGACGGTTCCAGTCGATCGATTCAAACAACTCCTCAAGTTCCGCACAAACGCGCTTGCGCAACTTTTGGTTTTGTTTGCGCAGTTTTTTCTGATCCTTAAAGTAAATCCTGCAGGGTGTGAACGCCAGGCTGTAGGCTTCAGAAAAACTTTCACGCAGTTTGCTGCTGGGGAAATCACCGCTCTTATTCCAACTTTCCCACTGCTCTCGAATTTGTTTCAGTTTTGTGTAAATGTCTTTCGGGTGTTCTTCGGAATCTTTCAGAGCATTCAGTTGCTCAATCAACTCCAGTCGAGCCTGATTCATTCCCCAGTGGCGCCATTGCTTTAGTTTTTGAATCTCAAAGCGAGACTTGTTGAGCTTCCTTTGAATTTTTTTGCGGCTATTGGGCTTGTAATTAAGTTCCTCCAGATTCTTCAGACGAGCCTGGCACTTTTCGTATAGCGAAATGCATTCCTTAAGTTGACCATCTTCCAGGCTTTGTTTTAGCTGTTTTACGAGGAGTTTGATTTTTTCGAGATCTTTTTCGCAGTCGATGTTTTTGTCTGAAGCTGACAATGTACTGTCCGGACGAATGTCATCGGCGTTTTTATCAGAATGCTCTCGTTGTAATTCACTTTGTGCATCGTCAACTTCCGCACTGATTTGATCGACACGGGTTGTGTCGGCGTTAGCTGTCTCGGTCGGGGTGTTCACCGCTGCATCCTCGCCTGACACAGCTTGAGTGTCCGGTATGTCGGTCTGCGAATTGCCGTTGGATTGAACTGACTTTGTCGAATCCTTATTCGACATGTCTTTGTTATCGTGCATATTAGTGATTTGAGGGGTTGGCAAAATACGAAAGGTTTCTGAGGGTCACGCATGGGCGTGGTTTTGATTGGCACTGTCCGATAATTTATAGTGGAAAATATGCCACACTGCAACTGATTCGCGACCTTCTCACGAATTACTTTTTTGCGATCCCAAAAATCCAGACATTCCTCCAGGGCATGGCGCAGTATTCATTTCCTGAGTTCGCTTTGTCGAGCTCGCCGGGCTTGGCTATTTCACCGTACAACGCTGCAAGCAGACGCGGTGCAATCCCTGAATTATTGCGCGGCGGCAAATTACAAAATTGCATGCAATCATCAATCAATCATTCAGCGTTCATCCCCTGGTCATGAATTGAGCGTGCCACACTCAAGCGCAACGCGATTTTCATCAGTTTTGGCCAGCACCCCGATGCAAAGCAGCATCGCCGAACTTCCGGTTAACGCGGTCTACAACTTCATCGATTTTCTTTTGCCGCGCAATGTCATCGTGCTCGATCAGTGGCGATTGACTGTCCGAAAGCTGTTCAAGTGAGCTTGCTTGAATTCCAATCAGGCGAATCTTGAACGGTTTGCTAAGTGCTGCGTGCAGCAACTCGCGCACACACTTCCAGATGACCTGTGTAACGTTCGTCGCGCTTGCGTGGGATTTGCTCCGGGTTATCGTTTTGAAATTCGAAAATCTCAGTTTGATGCCCACCGTCCGGGCACCCAGATTTTGATTTCTGAGACGGGTGGCGATGTGCTCCGTCAAATTCAGCAGGGTGTTTTCCAGATGTCCAATGTCGTTGATGTCTTTGGCGAACGTGGTTTCCCGTGACATCGTCACCGATGGACGGGATGGCACAACCTGACGGTCGTCCTGACCGTTTGCCAGTTGCATTAATTGTTCAAGCGCATTGCCGACACAGGACTTGAGAAGGTCCGTATTTGCCAGACGAAACTGCCGGATTGTGCGGATACCGCTTTGGGTCAGTTTTCGTTCGGTGACCTGTCCGATTCCCCACAGCCGGCTGACCGGCAACGGGTCAAGAAACGTTGCGAGCGGGGGGCTGACCTTGACGAAACCATCTGGTTTTTGTAGATCGCTTGCGATTTTTGCAGTGAATTTGTTCGGCCCTATGCCAACTGAGGCTGTTAGAGCAAGTTCGCGGCGAATGTCATCCTTGATGCGGGTACCGATTACATCGGCTTCGCCAAAAAGTTGCGTGCTGCCTCTCACATCAAGAAAAGCCTCGTCCAGAGACAGTGGTTCAACCAAAGGTGTATAGCGATGAAAAATATCCCGAATTTGTTCCGATACTTTCCTGTAGTGCTGCATTCTCATTGGGACAAAAACAAGGTCTGGGCAAAGCTTAAGCGCGGTGCTGGAGGGCATGGCACTCAGAACGCCGAATTTTCGTGCTGCATAACTCGCGGCGGCAACGACACCCCGGTCTTTTGCAGTGCCACCGACAACGACCGGCAGGCCAGCGAGTTGCGGATTGTCGCGCTGTTCGACTGATGCATAGAACGCATCCATGTCGACGTGAATAATTCCGGGCTCCTGGTGTTCTTCCGACATCCGTCAAATTTGCGATCGGTGCCGAATCAGACACCGGGATGAAGGTCTCGCGTAATCGCCTAGCTGCGCCGGCACGCGTAGAGCACTTCAATCACGCCTGCAACACCGATCAGCATTCGATTGGCGTTTCTTGGGAGTTGCCCCATTCAGACCATGAACCCGCGTAACCGCGAATCCGATCATAGCCGAGCGCCTTCAGCATTGCGTAGCTGTGTGATGAGCGATGATGTGTCTGGCAATATGTGATGATTTCTTTGTCTTTTGTGATGCCCTGGGAATAGAGCATCTCCAATAATTCATCACTTGACTTAAATCGGTTGTTTCTGCTACTGTCTATTGTGTCAAGCCAATTTACATTACGGGCACCCGGTATGTGTCCTCCCCGTAACGCCCGCACATCAAACCCCTGAAATTCCAGCGGTGATCTCGCATCCAGCAAGCCGACACCTGTATCGCCGATTTTCGACATGATGTAGTGCTTGTCCGCCTGCGACTTGCCATTTACATAGACCTGGTAGTCACTTCGCTCAATTTGCCTGGGTATACCGCGTTCGATTGGGTGTCCCTCATTTTTCCAGGCGGTATATCCGCCATTCAGCAGCGACACGCCGGGGTGTGCCAGTACGTCGAGTGTCCACAACAGCCTTGATGCACGTCCGTTGCCCTCCGAATCATAGGCAACAACATGCTTGTCGCGGGTCAATCCGATTGCTGAAAACGTTTCCTGCAGTGTCGAAACGGGTGGCAGTGTGCCACTTGCGGGTGGCTGGCCTGATACGATATCTAAATAGTCAACGTGAACTGCACCGGGTATGCGTTCTCTTTCGTAGACATCTGTGTCACCAACATCAATGATTTGCAAATTTGGCAAGTCAATGATCGATTCGAGTTCTACGGGTTCCAATAAAAATGGTAAGGGTCGGTCCATCGCAAATATTTCTCAAAAAAACTTCAATTTACGAAATAAATATTTCAAATGCATATATGATTCTACCAAGTTTTAGAATCGTTTGCACAATATAGCCATTATTTTCAATTTGTCAAGGCGAATTTCGAATTTTTTATGCGTTTCGGCGCAGTTGTACCGCTGGGTAGGCCGATCGACGCACTTTTTTATTGGACGAATTTTCCAAAATAGCGTCTTTTGTTGTGTTTAAGACACTCGGACATGACGACTTGAAATCCAGGTCCAATGAATTCATATTGTGATCATCTCCGAGCGGAAAGTTTTTCACAATAACTGTGAATAACCTTGTAAGTATCCCGTCCAACTGCCGAACTTCTGCAGTTTCTGTAACTGGTAATTAATTTACCACTAAATTTTTCATGTTTGAAACAAGAATGCTTTTTATAGTCATAATAGTGTTTTAATAACAAATAATTAAGAAATTTATATGTTAATTAACTACACCTTAATCTGCGAAGTTCAATTTTAAAAAAACATTGGACGCTGAGCGGCAAAATCCAATAAATACGTACTGAAACAGGATGCACAGTTCAATTGACTCAGTCTGGAAATGAACGCGCTGATTTTGACTGCGCTTAAGCCAGATACGACGGCAAGCACGCTTTGTGTGTACATGTATGAATCATGAAAACCGAATGGAATTGAAAAAATCATTTACCGGTACGAGTTCCTATAATCATTTTCATTGCAATTTGACCCATTGAATCGAAAAACCGTGTTTGACCTGAAAACGCCACAACAATCGAACGTTGCCACCGGCCTGCAGCGTCGCGAGATTTCTGCGGATGAAATCGACCAGCTAATTGGTGCAATCTCGCAGCAGTATGCAGGTGAGCCTGTTGCGTTTCCCAGGCTCATGACGCATATTGTTTCGCTGTTGCTCGAATCCGATGCGGATCGCGATACACTGACGGTTTCGATCTTGCGCGCTTTGCGCGAAGATCTGCAGGTCAGAATTGAACCGGTCAGAAAACGCTTTGGTGGTGCTGTCGCTGAACTTTACCAGGGCGCCGAGCAACTCGATGCCATTTCAGTCAGGATCGGGCACGGTGATGTGCAATCGTCAGTGTCGAACAAACAAATCGACTTCAGCAGAATTCTGGTCGCGATGGTTGATGATCCGCGGGTAGTGGTCATTCACCTGGCTGAGCTGCTGGTGCAAATGAGACAGGCCAAGCAACTTTCCGAGGCAGAAAAAGCGATGCTCGCAAAGCAGGTTCTCGCGGTATACACCCCGCTGGCTAACAAGCTTGGCATGTGGCGATTTAAATGGGAGTTGGAGGACCTGTCATTCAAATATACCGATCGCGAGGAATTCGATCGAATTGCTCAAAAGCTCGATGGCCGACGCGTTGAGCGTGAGGCTTACATTGATGCGTTCGTCGATGAGTTGCAGGCATTGATGGACAGGTCAAATATCAATGCCCGGGTAAATGGCAGGGCAAAGCACTTGTACGGGATTTGGCGAAAGCTGAATCGCAAAGGGGTGCAATTTGATGATTTGTTTGACGTTCGCGCGCTGCGAATATTGGTTGATGATGTTGCTTCCTGTTACGCTGCTCTGGGTGCTGTACATGCCTCATGGTTAGCACTTTCGGGTGAATTTGACGACTATATTGCAGTACCCAAGCCCAATGGCTATCAGTCACTGCACACGGCGATATACGGCCCGGATGGAAAAACTGTTGAGGTGCAGATTCGCACCTGGCGGATGCACAACGATTGCGAATTTGGTGTCGCAGCACATTGGCTTTACAAGGAAGATGCTCGCTCCGGTTCCTACCAGGAGGGCAAAATCAGGCTACTGCGCCAGTTGATGGAGTGGAAAGAAGAAGTCGCCGAGCGCGGGTCCGCGTCGAACCCGGATTCTCATGGCACGCAGCCTGCCGACACGTATGTTTTTACACCAGCCGGAAAAGTCGTTGAATTACCTGCTTTTTCAACACCCATTGACTTTGCCTACTCCATCCATACTGAAGTGGGGCACCGGTGTCGCGGGGCGCTGGTCAATGGTCGGATGGTGCCCTTGTCGCATGCTCTGAAGACTGGGGACTGGGTTGAAATCCAGACGGTTAAATCAGGCGGCCCGAGCCGTGACTGGTTGGCATCAGATCAAAAGTTTGCCGTATCAGCGCGGGCCAGAGCCTGTATTCGACGCTGGTTCAAGCTCGAAGAGTATGGGCGTTATGAAGCACAGGGAAGATCATTACTGGAAAAAGAGCTGAGCAAGCAGGGTCTGTCAAAAGTCAACTTTGACAAACTCGCATTACAAAACGGTTACAAGAGCTCTCAGGTATTTCTGGCCGCGATCGGCATGAAAGAGCTCAAACCCGCGCATGCAATTGCCAGCCTGATAGAGCCGCCATCGGTTGAGCAGGAGGTGAAATCACCTCGCCGGTCTGTAGGGCCTGGTGCGGCAGCGCTTTCGATTTTAGGTGTTCGAAACCTGTTGACTAATCATGCCTCGTGCTGCGCGCCGTTGCCAGGCGACGATGTAATCGGATATGTCACCGTTTCGCGCGGCATTACGATTCACAAGCGCAATTGTGGGAATATCAGACGCATGATGGAAACACACGCGGACCGATTGGTGTCGGTCGACTGGGAATATGATCGCTCGTCCAGATACCCTGTTGAAATAGAATTACTTGCGGAAGGGCACAGAAGTCTGCTACAGGACATTACCAGTTCCATTGCAGATCTCGACATCACCCTGATTGCATTGAATACCACTCGAATCAAGCCCAGCGATATCGGTAAGATTAATTTAACCATAGAAATCAGCACTGCAGCTGAATTGCAAAAGGTCATGGCCCGATTGCGCAAGCTTGAGTGGATTGTGCGCGTCAGGCGTCTGCAGAATTAACTATTCAATCAACGCAGAACTTGCGGGGACTTTAAACTTGAACTGTTGTGTTGAGCCGGTTGGCGTGCTGTCACCTGATGCGCGGGAGAATGTTCGCTCTTCAAAATACACATTCAGATCGCGGTCGACCACAATGACCGTTGAGTTGCGGGTTCCGTAACCGTTCTGACTGACGAATATGGGGACGTTGCACGGGTGGGACTGATCCGCCTTGCGCGATCGTGCTGCATTGTCAGGTAGCGGGGAATCTCCCTTGTCTGCCAGAATTTCGAATAATTGATCCCGGTGAAGATTATTTTCCGACTTAAGGAGATTGCGCAAGAGTATCCGCCCGCGCTCGACCCGCGGCCACGGCGAGTTCAAATGGGAGTTGCTGAGCGCATGGATTCCCTGCGACAGGGTGGTTGCCGACCGGCTTCGGTTTGACTGATAGCGAAGTCGAGAAAAGTTGCCAAAGATCAACCCATAGCCGTTGAATTTATCTTGGGATTCCCGGATTTGTTCTGAATACTCTGCAATGCTTTGCTCCGTACTCAAGAATCGCTTGACCAACTCGCCGCGGCTCGTGGGGGCATTAGCCGGTGAATCCGGGGTGTAGTGATTGGTTACCGCGGCGACTTTGCCGGTTCGTGTGACGCCCAGCCAGGTTCCTTGAGCCTCGAGATCGCGGCCTGCAAGGAGGTTGCGGCAATCAGGCCAGAATTGCGCACGCGCCGTCGGGCGCGCGAAATATTCGTCTCGATTGGCAGCCAGTATGAATGGATATTGCCGGCTTTGTTGCATTGCAATCAGGATTACGCACACAATCAATCACCATGAATTACATGCTGTGTTCCGTAATGGCTGGCCGCAGTACGGCGTGTTCTTTCGCCGCTTGGGGGTGCTGCAGTGTATGGGTTGCAGGACCC
>JAJDZL010000256.1 GCA_022824665.1 Gammaproteobacteria bacterium
GTATTTCTGGTCGCATGCAATGTTTTCGAGTGGTATCTGCATCTGAAAATAATGCATCGGCCGCAAAAACTGTCTGGACTTAGGGCAATATACAAACGCCACACGCTGCAGCATCATCAATTCTTCACTGACAGTGAAATGCGTTTCCGAGACTCGAATGACTGGCGAGTTACATTCTTTCCACCCTACGCGCTGGTGGTTTTTATTCTGATCTCGATTCCCGGAGCAGTGTTCTTTTACTGGGTGGCGACGCAAAACATCGCCTGGCTCTTTATGTGTACGACGACGGGAATCTACATCACTTACGAGTTCATGCATTTTTGCTGTCATGTCGACGAGAACTGGTTTGTGCGTCACATGCCGCTGGTCAATACAATCCGGCGACACCACACGGCACACCACAACTCGCGCCTGATGATGGAAGTGAATATGAATCTCACCTTTCCGATCGCAGACTGGATGTTTGGCACTTCTGATCTTGACCGCGGATTGCTCGGCCATTTGTTTAACGGATACAGCGAAAAACATCTAAAAACAGATTTGCGAAGCAGACCAGTGCGTCCAGATGTTGCAGCTTCAGTCCCGGTCAAGGCGTGAAACGCAATCAAAGTCATGCCAATTCACATTAAAGTAATGGTCTCCGCGCTGACGCTTGTCGCCGGCGGTGGTTTCTACTACTTCGAAAATCTGTACGGGGAGCCCCATGTTGCGCTGGTTGGCGGCTGCCTGGCAATTTTTATGGTTGTCGCGATGTGGGTTTTTCCGGAAGCGGCACAAAAGCAAAAGCGGCGCTAGCTCACCCCCGACCTGACTTAGCGGATCTGCGATTATGGCAACTCAGCCACAAAAACGCACTATCAGCGAAATTCGAGAATCAAAGCAGACCGGCGAGAAGATGGTCTACATGTCGGTTCCGGACTACACTGCAGCGCAGTGGGCCGAGATGGGCGGCGTCGATGTCGCAGTCGTTGGCGACAGTCTGGCGATGATCGCACACGGACACCCGAATACCGTTCCCGCAACGATGGAAATGATGATCCTGCATTCATGTGCGGTCCGGCGCGGCGCACCCAACACTTTCGTGCTCGGGTGCATGCCTTATCAGAGCTACAACACAATCGATCGGGCGTTAACCAATGCCACCCGCTTCATGCAGGAAGCAATCTGCGATGCCGTCAAACCGCAAGGCGGCAAGAGTCAGGCTCACATCCTGAAAGCACTGGTCGACGCGGGCATTCCAACTGCATCACACATTGGCCTCACCCCACATACCGTAGCCATGTTCGGCGGGTTCAAGATTCAGGGACGCACTGCTGAGTCTGCCATGAAGATACTGGAAGATGCCCTGGCTATTCAGGATGCCGGGTGTTTTATGCTCGAATTTGAAGCAGTGCCGGCAAAGATTGCAAAAGTCATCTCGGAGCAACTGGAGATTCCAACAATCGGTATTGGGGCTGGCGCGGGTACCGATGGACAAATCCTGCTTTGCTATGATTTGCTCGGCGTTTTTACAGATTTCAAACCGAAATTCACGAAACGCTATGCGGCTCTGACAGAAGTGGCAGTCGGTGGCATCAGGCAATACGTGGAGGAAGTGAAAAACGGTGTCTTTCCGGATGACGATCACAGCTACAACACGCCTCCAGAAGAGTACGAGAAATTCCTGACACTGGTTGAACAAAGAAAGCAGGTGTGATTGCACATCGCATTGACTTCAATTCGATACGCAATTTGTGAACACTTGAGGAACTGCAGGCTGATGAAAGTATACGCAGGCGATCGAACCATTGATGGCATTGAAGTTACCGTTGACGGAAAGCCACTGCCGGAGCGATATGACATCAAACAGTTCACCGACCTTGGTTTTGAGTGGACCTACGAGGGTGCATCGCCCCAGCAACTGGCACTTGCAATATTGGCTGATCATCTGGATGATCCAGAAGAGTCATTGAAGTCATCAGCTGCATTTATGAAAGCTGTAATTTCTGAGCTCAGCAACGAATGGCAGCTGTCGAGTGCTGACATTGATGAAGCTCTGAAAAAAATTCGTGCTGACCGATAGCGATCTGTCGACCTCATTGCCTGACCGCGCTGATCCAGATTCCCACTCCCTGTATACTGGAGAACCAGCGGGGCTGATATCACCACAAAAACTGCAATCCATATTTTGCAGAATCATGTAGTTACGGCACCCAATTCAACTGTCGAATCAGCAAACGAAACACCGAAACGGTTTCAAAAAAACATACCTTACGGCAGATCTGTAGACGGCACACTCAGACGACAACCTCGTACTCAGCACAAATCTCATTAAAAGTATTATTTTCAATGGCTGCCCGAATGCGCTGCATCAGTCCGAGATAAAACTCAAGATTGTGCAGCGTAGCAAGTCTGGCATAGAGCGGCTCGTTAATCTGATAAAGATGGCGCAGATAAGCGCGTGAGAATCGCGCACAGCACGGACAGGCACAGTTTTCATCCAGGGCGCGTGTGTCGGTTCGGTACTTTGCATTGCGAATCTTGACAGTTCCGGCCGAGGTGAACAGCCAGCC
>JAJDZL010000247.1 GCA_022824665.1 Gammaproteobacteria bacterium
ATTGTGAAACGTCGCTCAACATTAATACCGAGCAGGGTAACGGTTTCCCGGTCAGCCATGCCCGCACGGACAACCATGCCAAATGTCGTGAACTGCAAAAAGGCAAAAACCGCACTGATGACAATAATGGAAAACAGCAGGTAAATTAATCGCCAGTATGGATATACCACTGAATCTCCGAGCCCGAAAATTGCACCAACATTGGCGCTTCCTGCGACGATGTCGGGTGCCGGAGTTGGAATCGGATTGGCGCCAAAGAACGACTTGACGATTTCCTGCAGAACAATCGCCAGGCCAAAGGTAACCAGGATTTGCTCTGCGTGTGTACGCCTGTAAAAGTATTGGATCAGCCCGCGTTCCATCAGGAGTCCAATTGCAAGCATGACCGGAATTGCCATCAATAACGACAGCGGTACTGCCCAGTCTATGATGGCACTGCCAAGGTCTCCGAGCCAGATTTCCAGGTACGGAATTTCCTTGTAGGCGTCAAAAAATGTAATGCTTTCGTCTTTGACCTTCTTTGACAGGGTCAGCAGCTTTTGAAAGGTAACGGCACAAAAAGCGCCAAGCATGAAAAGTGCGCCATGGGCAAAATTGACAACGCCCAGCGTGCCAAAAACCAATGTCAGCCCAAGCGCAATGAGAGCATACGCACCACCCTTGTCGAGACCATTTAAGACTTGCAGAAAGATTGCATCCACAGCTGAATTCCGCGTTCATCAATGCAATGTCTTCCGCGCCACGAATGGCGCGGAAGACTAAATATTAAGCCGTCGGTCTAAGCCGCCGACTTCAGTTGAATTGCACCTTCAAATCAGGCAGCACAAGTGCCCAATTCTCCGCCCAGCATGTTGCCATCGTATTCAACCTGCGCACGCGGCACTTGCTGTACCACTTGCAGCAGATCAAACTGACTGGACGGATTCTGGTTACCCTGCACCACGAGCACGTCCTTAAAGCACTGATGATCAGAGGCACGATATTCGGTCGGACCGTTGCCCATACCATCAAACGAGAATCCTTCGAGCGCCTCGATGACACCACAAGGATTGAAGCTGCCAGCATTTTCCACCGCATTGGCATACAGCAAAGTCTGAACATAACAGGTATGCGCAGCCTGTGAAGGAGGAAAGCCGTATTCCGCGCCAAATGACTTCACAAAGGCCTGCGACCCTGCGTCAGAGAGCGACCAGTTCCAGTTCGTTGAACCAAAGATTCCTTTGATGTTTTCACCGGCACCCTGCGCCATCAGGCGTGAGAACAGCGGCACCACAATCTGAAAGTTCTTGCCATTCGACTGTCTGTCGCGAAGCCCGAACTGAACCGCCTGGGTGAGTGAATTGACCATGTCCTTGCCGTAGTGGTTCAGCACCAGCACATCAGCACCAGAATTCAGAACCGGAGTGATGTACTGTGAAAAGTCACCGGCGCCAAGTGGCGTACGCACTGCCGCGTCAGTCTGCCAGCCCAATGCCTCGGTATACTTGATGATCGAACCTTCCTGTGACCAGCCCCACGTATAGTCAGCTGTCAGGTGATAGGCAACCCGATCATTGCCGAATTCTGATTCCAGCACGGGCCCAAGTGCGGCACCCGACATTTCGGTATTGAAGAAGTGACGAAAACCATATTTACGCCTGTCCTTACCAGTGGTATCGTTGGAGTGCGTCAGCCCGGCCATGAAAATAACACCGGCTTCCTGACACAATGACTGCACTGCAATGGCTACACCAGAAGAGGAACCACCAGTAATCATAATCGCACCATCTTTCTCGATCATTCGCTTGGCCGATGCACGAGCTGCATCAGACTTGGTTTGGGTATCACCAGTTGTGTATTCAACTTTCTTACCCAAAATACCATTGCCTTTTAAGGATGTTGGCTGCATGGTGTTCAGCATGCCACCGTCGCCTTCACCATTTAAGTGTTTGGTGGCCAGCATATATGCCCTCAGTTCATCTGCCCCCTCGTCGGCGTAGGGGCCGGTTTGGGGAACATTGAAACCAAGTGTTACGGCAGACCCGCTGCTCGGGTCATTCGTATAAGCGAGTGCTTTCGGTATAAATACGAACGGTGCTGCGCTTGCCAGGCCCAGTGCCGCGGATGATTTGAGAACGTCTCGTCGCGTAAACTGAGTGTTTTTCACTTCTTTCTCCTTTGTCTACATTACCAATAAAATTGACCATCCTGTTTCATCAGGAAGGCCATAAAAGTCGGCTATTATAGTTTGGGTTTCCGAAATATTCAGATATTTTTTTGGCACGCTTTTTTATAAATTGGCATTAATTATCAATGCGTTATATTGCTTATGCGTAAAAGGGGCAAAAGCCCCTTTTTTCAGCGACTCGTCAATAGCACGAATCGCGTGAAAAGATTATACGGTGGCGAGGTGACAGGTGTTTTGATGGCTTGTCGAGCAAAGGGTGATTTGTGTGCTGCGACGACTGGTCACTGTTGATCCCTGAGGTGGGGAATAACCGTTACTTTTGGGGATTTTGAGGCCGTTGCCTCTATTTGCTCCGTGACTTACACTGCCGGTCGAAATCAGGGCGGGCCGCAGGTCTGACTGACCAGCGTAGCAAGCCTTGGCACTGCGGGCGCATCCGGCACCAGCAGACGGCTGCCAAGGTAATCCCAGAACGGCACACCGACCTTGTTGCAGGTCTTGAGCAGCCCCAGGCAGGCATCGCGGGTCTCACGGCCGGATTCACTGCGGGTGCCGGCAGAGATCTTGCGGCGCGTCACCTGTGCTCTTATGTCATTTTCAGCGAGGTTGGTGTGCAGCGGCGTTGCCGGATAATCGAGCACTGTCAGCAGCTGGTCTTTTTTGCCGTTCAGGCGTTCAAGCAGCCCATTGAGCGTGGCATACTCGGTTCTGTCGCCATTGAAGATGCGGTCAAATTGTTCGCTCAAGTGCGTCCTTTGCGCCTCACTCGGCGATTGTTTGTAGCGCTGCAGCTCAGTGTACAGGTCCCAGATCTCAGCTTGTTTTTCATCGCGCACCGCACCCAGCCGGTCGCTCGGACACAGCAGTTTGTGCACCAGCCGTTCCGCATGTACCCAGCACAAGGCATGCGTACCAACCCGAAACTGCCCGGCATCGTCGCTGAGCACCACCGTGTCGGTAAGACCGCGGTATTCAGTCAAAGCACCCCACAGCGCCGCTTCAGTGGCGATTTTCACCGGATCCGGTGTCACCTGCAACGCACTGATGCCCAGCACCTCAAGGTGCCGGGTCCACTCAGCATGGGTATTAAACTCAACGCTTGGATGTTCGGCCAGCAAGCCAATGGTGGCCGCGGCCAGTTTGTTTAAGCGCATGTATTCAAAGGCCGCGCCATTCAGCATCAGGCGGGTGTCCGTGCCATTGAGTATGCCAAGAAAACTCAGCCGGCTTTTCGTCTGCCGGGTGGCAAAGTACGTAAACCGGTCATTGCCAACCACGGTACAGTAGCCGTTCTTGGCACGGTGCCGGGCACCGGTATCATCGACATTGACCCAACTGGCACCGTCAAGTCCGGCCTGCAGCACCTCATCGGCTTCTTCCAGTAGCTGCGGCTGTTCATTGACCAGCCGCACCACCGTGCGCTTCGAAATCGTGATGCCAAACGCATTGAGCGACGCGGTCACCCGTTCAAAGGTGCTCTGTCCCTGACAGTACAGCATCACTGCAAGGCGCCGCACCTCGCCACTGTAGTGCCCCTGAACCGCAGCCGGCAAGGGCGCGGTCAGTGTTTGTCCAGCCGGCGTCAGCCAGCGCGCCCGCTTGTAATGCACCACCTCAGGCTGAATGATGACATTTTGCACCGTATAGGTCTGATAACCATTGCGAACCGATCCCTCGGGCACCTCAGGGTGCTCCACCACCACCGTTTTCTCAACCGCTTTGGGACTGTAGCGCTTGGCTTTGCGGGTGCGCTTTTTCTTCGCACCCTTGCCGGATTCCTTGGCCACCTTCTCACCGCTCGACTCATGCATCCCGCTCGGCTTGATCGCCGGACGCTTCGGCAACCGCTTCAAGCGCCGCAGCTCAGCCGACAAGGTCTCAATCTGGGTGCGCTGTTTGGCATTCTTCTCATGCAACGCATCATTTTTCTCATGCAATTGAAGATGCTCACGCTGTAAACTCTGATAGCGCTCATATAACTTGGCAAAACGCACAACCAGACGCTGATACTGAGCCATCAAATCTGCCAATACACTCATTTTGCCAGCCCCGGTAAGTCCGCAGCCCCGCACAGCTTCGCTTGGGCCTGTTTCACCAGTGGGTACACATACACCGCCTTGACCCCGCGGCCCGGCGTGCTGCGACCCAATGTGCGACCGCGCGTATCACCAATATACTGCCAGTTCGCAGCCCGGAAACAAATCCCGTCATAGTGCGACTTGTCAATGTAGGTCTCAAGCAGCAGCGGCCGGTAGCCATAGCGCTGCCACCAGTCATCCGGCAGGCGCCGCACCGCCAGGGCCAGCGACTTCGAGGCCAGACACTTGACCCGCACCCATGGAAAAATCAAAAACCGACTGTTGCACAGCACCTTGTCCAAATGCTCTCTGTAACCCTCAGCTGACCAGCCTATCCAGCGCTCCCGGCAACTGACCTGGCGCATCCCGTAGCTGAACAGCAGCGCACCCAGCTTGCGAGACGCACCGTCTAAAATGAAATACCGCAGGTGCGGACCCAGCGGGCGCCGATAGCCCAGGTAATGATACCGGTCCACCCACTCATTCCACTCGCACACCTCAGCAGCACCGCTGACGAGCGCAACGCGCACCGGCATCAACGCGGCCAAGGGCGCCTCAATCGGGGCCGGCTGCAAGGTGCGTGCCGTCCACTTGATCGGCCGCTGCGCCACGCGCTGTTTGCGCAAGTCCTTGTCCGGCAAGCGCAACGCACCCGCGCCTTCCAGCGCCTCCAGTACACCCTCGCACCAGTGAATCCGCAACGCCCCCGTCGGCGTGTGCCAGCTCAGCAGCTCACACACCGTGCGCACCAGTTCGCGCCGCGATAAACTCGTAAACATCTCCACAGTCTGTTTGATCAGATCAATCTGTGCGCCGCTCAAATCTGCGGCTGACAGGACTGTCGAGTGGCTCAATGGTGCGGGCTGGGCGGTCATCTGATCGGCTGGAATTTGTTCTACACGGCCCATAGTGTGACACAAATTTCGCTGAGAGTCAAGTCGAATTGATCGCAGCGTCTCTACGCATCAAATCCAGCGCTGCTTCGCCACCTCCAAATGACAGGAAACTCAGTGCAATCCAACTCCACTGCGCAACGCCGATTAAACCAATCTCGCAGGCCTGATCGGTTTGATACAATCAGCTATCACGGACTTTTGCCCCTCTTACGCTTATGCATCTTTGTCCATCAAGCATAATATTCATACCTGAAAATTAATTCAGCGTCTGAATCAACAATCTGGACCGATTGGATTATTGCATACCCAACTGAAACAAAAAAGGGCCTCAAAGACTGCTTCATTCGCGGGTTTAAATTCCGCGGCTTGTCCAGGCCGGCAACCCCAGGTGACTTGCTGTGCAAAGAGGCAGCGTTTGTATTGAAATGTATTGAGTGGTAACAGTGTGCGTCGCCCGTCGCGGGAGCAGCCTTGATGATGCAGGTTTGATTTTGCGAATTGCAGGCTGTACGAGACTGACGTTAAGCGACTGATGCGTAAACATCACCGATCAGCGAGGCAAACGAATTAAGATTCCCGATCGTGTTCGAGGAGCAGGGACAGATCAGATTGAAACTTTTTTTAGGCGCTGCCATCAAGCAGAGCATTTCATAGCTTGTGTCGAGGAAACCCGCCTTCAGCTGCGAACATATCTTTCACCCGACAGTCTTCGCACATCTCAAGACGTTTCATTGCATCGGAGTTATCTTCGAACATCCAGTGGCCCTTGAGCTTTTCTCTCATATTGTTCAGCATTGCCTGCGTTGCAAATGGTTTACCGCATAGTCGGCAGTGGAACGGCGCATCTTCATTCAGCGTTTGTGAGCGCATGCGTTGATCAGTATTGAACAGATAACGCGGCTCTTTGCTGATTGAACTTTCCGGGCAGGCTTTCTCACACAAACCGCACTGAACGCAATTGTGCTCAATAAAAGCCAGTTTGGGTGACTCGCCGCCGGCTTCCAGTGCCGCGGCTGGACATACCGAGACGCATCCCATACACAGCGTGCAGGTGCCAGTATCTACCTGGATATTGCCAAACGGCGCATGAGCTGGCAAAGCAACTGAAACTGGCTGTTTTGCCGCATGGTCGTACAAGTGTTCCAATGCGCTTCGAATATCTGTGCGCTTCAACCCGGTTGGTGCATGACTGGCCAAAGGAATATCAAAAGCCGCACTGTCGTCGGTGGCAGATTCAAAGAGCAGGGCAGGCGAGTCTACCAGTTCAACCAAATCGAGCGCGTAACCCATGCCATCCAGCATGGCCCGCATCACTGCAAACTGGTCCGTGAGTTCTTTATGCACCGCGGACGCGAGATCCAGACAAAGTACTTTAATTCCCGCCGCGCCATAGGCAATTGCATTCAATATTACATCCAGCCCTATGGAACCGACTTCCTCGACCTCGACAGGCAACACGTTTTCCTGCATGTCAGCTAAATTGTGCTCGATCGCAGGCCCGCCGGTTTCCTTATCGTAAAACGCCAGGACCGGTTTGGTACCACCTGCGGCAAGGTAGCCGGAAATAAGCTGCCGCACAATTTCCTGCAGATTGTCAGCTGCAGGATAGGCATAAGTTATTGCACCTGTCGGACAGGCAGTTGAACAGGTGCCACCGCCCTGACACAAATGAGAATTAACTTCGATAACGTCTTTCAGTGACACAATCGCATCTGTTGGACAGGCATCGATGCAGCGCGTACACGCGACGATGCCACTTCGCCCATGTGCGCAGATGTCGGGATCGTAGTTAAAGAACTTCGGCTTCTCGAAGCTGCCGACCATATCCGGTATCTCGGTGAGCGCATCTGCAAGTTGCGACGCCCGCTTGTCGGTATCGGCAATCCAGAAATACCCGGGCGGAGAGACTTCAGCCTTGATAGTGGGAGCTTTCGACAGCTCCAGAACCAGATCAAACTTGCCGTTCTCGTGTCCGGCATAAAGCCCTAAATCGAAGCGTCGCTCACCTGCGGTGGAAATCACCTGAAAGGCGCCGAGATATCCCTGAACTTCGTAGCTGCCGCTTCGAAAATCAACTCGAACCTCAGCGGGTTCATCACGCTCCTCGCGCACCTCATCAGTCGCCAGCAAATGGCATTTAAGGCCAGCATCCGCGAGGTTCTGAACCGCTCTTGCAGCATCGTCTTCGGGACCGATCACAAGCACCCGGCCGGTCGAGGTGTATCCGACAATCGATGTTGGGACAATAGCAACGGAAACCGCACCGATAGACTGGGCACGTGCTTTACCATCGTCGGTGAGACGAGGCAGACTTGACGAAAGTTCCTGAAAATCCATGGTGAAATAAAACAGGTCGTACGATCAATCAGCTGACGGGCATCGGCTCATCGCCATCGGGACCATCGTTGTCTTTGTGCGCCAGCGACTCATCAACATCCCGGCTCTCTTCTTCATCGCCGGCGGGCTCATCTTTTTCATGTTCATCGGACGGCTCTTCACTCGCGAGCGTTTCGATACTCTCGTCATCCGGACCAGGTTCTGGCTCAAGTGACTGCTGCTTTTTGAGTGCTTCCTCGGCTTTTTTGCGTTCTTCATGAAATTTCATGTCCGACGTGACAATGTCACCGAGCCCTTCGAAGCTGGTAAAGTCATCATCGTAATCATTGAGTCCGTCAACTACATTAAAAAACGGCGCTTTAAAGAGTTTTCGCAAGGCCAGCTTCCTTAGTCCATCATCAACCTCGGGAGACATGAACATGGAATAGTCACTGTCGTCGCCAAGCGACTCAATTGGCGGCAGCTCAACGGGTTCCGATTCCTGCTCTTCGGATTGCGATTCATCAGTATCCGCGACTTCCGTATCCTCGGGCTCCACATCCTCGTGAAGCGCTTGCTTGGGCTCCGGTACCTGCGTCTGATCAGTTTCGTCGGCTTGAGTCTTTTGTTTCGACCAGCGATGCAGCAGTGAATCTGACATGGCTACAATGGTTTAACTGTTGGCTGGTGGTTGATTGCGCAGCGATTCCTTATACCAGTTGCGCCGCTTGCGTTTCTTTTTGGTCTGTGGGACGTAGTGATTCACAATGAACGCTTCTGTCTGATCTCGAATGTCGGAAGGCAGCGGACTGGACAATACCAGGCTGTCAGTTTCGAGATGCGCACCTGCTTCATCCTGAGATACCGTGACCAGCAGCGGAATTGGCACCTCATCCTCGTCGACTGCGTCATGTTCCAAGACGACAAATGCATAAGGTACATCTGATAAGAGATTATACCAGTAGCCCTCGGCAGCATCCACGTACAGCCTGATCTTCAGTCCTTTCCAAAGGTATTGGGACCGCTCCCTGGACTCGCGGATCGCAATCGGTCCTTCCATCGAGTCAGGGCCGTCTTTGTCCGATATAACCGCCGCCAGCTCCCACTGATAGGTGGTCCATGATTTGACAGTTTTTTCCTGTCTCTCGAGGACAATTGAGACCTTGAATTCCACGCCAGTCTTCGCATTTATGATCTGATTCATCTGTGCAATATAATTCCAAGTTGCGAGATTAGCAAAATTTTTGCTGATGAGGACAATATGAGCAGCAACGGATATTTAAAAAACAGGCCGGTTCTGTCATCTGCCGGATTGCGTCCGACCCATCCAGTTGAAGCAATCGATGAATTTGGTGCTGTACGGGATATGCGCGTTGCTGGTGAATTCCCCCTGACCATCAAGGTGGACGAGCGCGAAGTCGTTACGCTGATGACGCTTGGCACCTATCCTGAGCTTCTTGCATTGGGTTATCTCAGAAACCAGCGGCTGATTGAGTCCGTCGCAGATATTAAAGCCATTCGCGTTGACTGGGAACGAGAAACTGCAGCAGTCGAAACTCACGCTGGCAAAGGGATTATCGACTGGGAGAACAAGCTCGCCAAGCGGACCGTTACGACTGGCTGCGGACAGGGTACGATGTTCAGTTGCACCTTGGACAAGATTTACGAAAGTCTACTGCCAAAGGCGTCCCTCAGACAATCGACTCTATATCGTCTGCTGGCGAATATTGCATCGTATAACGAGATCTATAAACAAGCGGGCGCGGTGCACGGTTGCGCGCTTTGTCAGGATACCGATATCGAGATTTTTGTTGAAGATGTCGGCCGGCATAATGCAGCAGACACCATCGCGGGTCAGATGTGGATGGAAGACACCTCTGGTGCCGGTAAGATTTTTTACACCACAGGGCGGCTCACTTCAGAAATCGTCATGAAGGTTGCCCACATGGGAATCCCCGTTTTGCTGTCGCGCTCTGGCATCACCTATATGGGCCTGGAGTTGGCTCAGGACTTGCGGGTTACGATGATTGCAAGAGCAAAAGGCAGACACTTCCTTGTCTATAACGGCATTGATACCATCGAATATGATCAAATACCGCGGCAGCGCGGTGCAAGTGCCAATCAACAGGTTGCAGCCGGGTAGCATGTGACTTTTGACGATTTTCTTCGCCGCACCTGGCGCGAACGCAGTCTCATTACTTATGCGTTATGGCCCATCAGTCTCGCATACAGTTCGCTGGTGGAGGCGCGCAGAATCGGTTACTCGACGGGTCTGTTCGCAGTAGAAAAATTCACTCACCCGATCATTGTTATCGGCAATCTCACCGTCGGCGGTACCGGCAAGACTCCACTGACAATCTGGGCAGTCAATTGTCTCAGAGACGCCGGTTATTCACCGGGTGTGATCAGCCGCGGTTACGGGCGTCGTAACAGCCGGCGTACCCGCATGGTCAATGGGACATCAACAGCGCGGGAAGTCGGTGATGAACCGTTGCTGATCTGGCGCCATAGCGGTGCGCCGGTTGCTGTTGCCGAACGACGTGCAGATGCAGTTCGGATGCTGCTTAGAGAGGCAAACTGCGACATCTTTGTCAGCGACGATGGCTTGCAGCATCTGGCCATTGACTCAGACCTTAAAGTCGTACTGATCGATGGCGAAGAACGCTTTGGAAATGGCTATTGTCTGCCTGCCGGACCGCTGCGGGAGCATTCCGGACGAGTGCACTCCTTTGACCTTAAGATCGTCAACGGAATAGCAACGGCAGATGAGTACGCGATGGATTGCCAATTCACCGAAGCGGTCAACCTCTTAGACCCGACCAAGAGGATGCCACTCAGTGATTTTGTCGACCAAAAAGTCACTGCGATTGCAGGTATTCGGCACCCGCACAAGTTCTTTAATATGTTGGCAGACGCCGGCATCCATTCAGACAACCATTCATTCGCCGATCATTACGATTATGTCCCAAGCGACTTTGAATCGATTTTGGATCTCGATGGACCTTTATTGATGACTGAAAAAGACGCAGTCAAATGCATGCAGTTTGCTGCTGCAAACTGGTGGTATGTCGGTATTGAAGCGGTGCCAGGTGCTGACTTCAAGGCTGCATTTGCTGACAAAGTCAGCGCAATTGCTTCACCCAGGTTATGAACGCACGCGCAAAATTCGATATTGTCATACCGGCCAGATACGAATCGAGCAGATTTCCCGGTAAACTGCTGGCTGACATCTGCGGAAAGTCGATGATTCAACGAGTCGTCGAACGGGCAGCGGCGAGCCGCGCCGAACGGGTGATCGTTGCAGTTGATGATGAACGGGTTGCAGAAAACGTAATAAAACATACCGGGGCGAGTGTTGTACACACCTCAAGCGCTCATTCGTCCGGTTCTGATCGAATTGCTGAAGCGGCTCAATTGCTTGATATGGCCGGCGACAGAATCATTGTCAATGTGCAGGGCGATGAACCGCTCATGCCGGCCGACCTCATCAACCAGGTTGCCGAAGTGCTTGAAGCTGATCGACAGGCTGTAATCGGTACCGCCGCGGTGCCATTCGATTTGCTGGCGAACGGGCAGGACCCGAACCGGGTCAAGTGCGTGATTGACCAAAACCACCGCGCGCTTTATTTTTCCAGAAGTGTCATCCCATGGGTGAGCTCAGCAAGATCTGATCAAGCGCCAATTCGACTTCATCATCTCGGAATCTATTCTTATACGGTTGACTACCTGGTCGAGCAGCATTCAAAACGCGAGATGAGCCCGCTTGAAAAAGCAGAAGGACTTGAACAGCTGCGAGCACTCTATCACGGCGATACCATTGCGGTGCACATTGATCACGACTATCAGGGCATTGGAGTGGACACCTGCGATGACCTTGAGCGTGTGCGGGAGCTTGTCGCGCGACTCGAAAAATAGCAGCGACTTTGAGGAATTAGCTGATTATGCGAAATGATAATGAAGTTGGGGTGCTCTTTGTATGCCTGGGCAACATTTGCCGCTCGCCGACATCAGAAGGGGTATTCCGACATTGCGTCGAACACTCAGATCTTGAAATTCAAATCAATATCGATTCTGCCGGTACTGCGGACTATCACACCGGACAGCCGCCGGATGCACGGGCGATCGCAGCGGCGGGAAAACGCGGAATAGATCTTAAAGGCCTGCGCGCTCGCAGGGTCAATCGACTTGATTTTGAGAAATTTGACTACATCATCGCGATGGATGATCATAACTACTATGACCTCGAACGCCTCGCTCCTCCAGATTATCGCGGCAAGCTATGCCTGTTTTTGGATTTCGCGGATAATTGGCCCGCACGCGAAGTTCCGGACCCATACTATGGGGGTGCACAAGGCTTCGAAAGGGCGCTTGATATGATCACAGATGCTTCGCTCGGCCTGTTGAACGACATTAGGAGCAAATACGCCAGTTAGTGTTTTTATCGCATGTATATCGAAGTCAACATTAAACAACAGACGTTAACACTGTTTGACGGGGCCGGTAGCGTGGTGATGAATAAAGCTGTCTCCACTGCACGCAATGGACCCGGCGAAGTTGAAAACAGCAATTGTACGCCTCGGGGCTGGCACAAGATACGGGCAAAGATTGGCAATGATGAGCCGGAAAATACTGTTTTTCGAGCAAGGCGGCCAACCGGAGAAATCTATTCTTCAAGGCTCAAGGAACAGTTTCCGGAAAGAAACGACTGGATCCTGACCCGAATTTTGTGGCTGTGCGGGCTCGAGCCTGGAATCAACCGCTTTGGCGAGGTCGATACAATGCGACGTTACATATATATCCACGGTTGCCCGGATGAAGACCGCATGGGCATCGAGAGTTCCGCCGGGTGCATCAAGATGCGCAACCTGGATGTCATCAACCTGTTTGAGCAAGTTGACGTTGGCACCCTTGTTTACATTCATGAAAACCAGTCCGCATGACCGGCACTATGGCATCTGAACCGCTCGGCCCGATCTTCACTTCTGTTGCAGGCTGCGAGCTTAGTGCTGATGAGCGGACCCGTTTGCAAAGTTCCGCGATTGGCGGTGTTGTGTTATTTGCCAGGAACTGTGAGTCAGCCGATCAGGTCAAGCACCTGACAGAGCAGATTCACCAGCTAAGGTCGCCGCAGCTGATCGTTGCAATCGACCAGGAAGGGGGCAGGGTACAGCGCTTAAAAGAAGGGGTGACTCAACTGCCGCCCCAGGCGTTATTTGGTCAGCTTTATGATGACGACATTGATCGCGGCTGTGATGCCGCTGAAATGGCCGGATTTCTGATGGCGAGTGAGCTTCGTCTTTGCGACATTGACCTTAGCTTTTCACCCGTACTGGATGTTCTGACAGTTGACTCTGATGTTATTGGTAACCGTGCATTTCACCGCGATCCGCATACTGCAGCCATGCTTGCCGATGCCTGGGCGAGGGGTATGCAAAAAGCAGGTCTGAAACCGGTTGGCAAGCACTTTCCTGGACATGGCGGGGTATCTTTAGATTCACATCTGGAAGTTCCGGAGGACAGCCGCAAAATTGATGAGATACTTGGTTGCGATTTGATTCCTTACCGTCGTCTGGGTGACCGACTTGCTGCAGTGATGACTGCCCATGTGCTGTTTCCGGAGATAACCACTGCGATTCCAACGTATTCGTCATTTTGGCTCGAGCATATTTTGCGCGAAATCCTGATGTTTTACGGGCCGGTTTTCAGCGACGATCTATCGATGAGCGGCGCGGCGGAAGCCGGTGATATGGAAACCAGAGTCTTCGCCGCACTTTCAAGTGGCTGTGATTTTGCGCTGATCTGTCAAAGCGCTGAAGACACGGATGCAGCCGTCAGGGCACTCGTAGACAATCCGAA
>JAJDZL010000249.1 GCA_022824665.1 Gammaproteobacteria bacterium
GCCGGCGACCCGGTGCTCAAGACGGCGGGCAGCATCGTCTCCAGATGGAATTCGGACGGTTACCGAGCGATTGTTGTAGCCCCAGGTCTTGTTGACCGGAACATAAAGGTCGGGCACAAAACGTCGATAAGAGTTCCTGCCCGGCGCAAAAATTGCAAACATATCAGGAATCGTATCAAGCAGTCCGCCGATTGCGTTTTTCATCAGCTAAAGGGCCTGCTGCGATTTGGGGACATGATCATGACTAATTGGAAGCAGGTTGAACTTGCTTAAAAATTCGGAAGTCTTTTGGTACTACGTGCCAGGTTTTGAAACAATGCATATTTGAGTTGCTTTCAATATATTTCAAAGCAGGTCGTCATTTAGGGTGCCAGTAATCATGTCGAAGCTGACGGCTAAAAGTGCGCACACCATTCAACAGCCGCATGCGACATAGCATTTTCAGGCTTCATGGGGCCAGGAGAAGCATCCAAAACCAAAATTTGTCTGCCAGCGAAGGAATCAAAAATGGTATGATAATTCTTCTTGCAAATGACAAACTCAAAAACAGGAGAACACCACAATGGCTGAAGAAATTAAAGTTGGCGACCGACTGCCTGAAGTAGATATGTATCACATGACCGAAAAAGGCCCCGCCAAGATTACCACTTCAGAATTATGTGACGGGAAGAAAGTCGTTTTATTCGCCCTCCCCGGGGCCTTTACACCGACCTGTTCCAAGGCACACTTACCTGGTTATGTTGTGCATGCCGACGATATGCTAGCCAAGGGTGTTGACACAATTGCATGCTTGTCAGTCAATGATGCGTTTGTGATGGGCGCGTGGGGAGATGCCCAGAATGCTGAAAAGATTCTCATGCTAGCAGATGGCAGCGCAGAGTTTACAGAAAAAGTCGGCACCGTCCTTGATCTGACCAAAATGGGCCTTGGAGTACGTTCTGACCGCTACGCGATGATTGTTGAAAACGGTGTCGTTACCGCCTTCAACCGGGAAGGTCCCGGCAAGTTTGAAGTCAGCGATGCAGAAACGATGATGAAGTTGCTTTGACGATTGTCAATTATCATGATTTGTATTATCTTTTAATACCAATAGCTTAATTTTTGTTCCTCATTTGATTAAACATATAACAGGTTTATTTTTTTCATAAAAAATATATGTATCCGACAATTTCCACTTGATATTACAAGTGGACTACGGCAAAATTACGAGTGGTCGAATACGTCGAAGTGATCAATATCAACTTCACACAAACGAGTAATTAATTGCGAAGTTCTACAACCAAATGTTGTTGAATACATTAGAGGCGACAAAGAGTCTGAAGCAAGCAGGGTTTGAGGAAACTCAGGCTGAAGCGATTGTTCAGATGGTAAATAATACAGAGAAAAAGATCGCTACGAAAGAGGACCTGCTTAATTTGCGAAAGGATTTGATGCAGGCAATTGAGCAGGTAGCAATTAAGTTAGAGGCTCAGATTAATCAGTTGCGCTCCGAGATGAAATTGTTGCGCTCCGAGATGGATGCAAAATACGATCGTCTCGAATCAAGTATCGATGCAAAATACAATCGTCTCGAATCAAGTATTGATGCAAAATACAATCGTCTCGAATCAAGTATCGATGGAAAATACGATCGTCTCGAATCAAGTATCAGCTGGCTAAAGTGGGTATCGGGGCTTCAGTCGGCTGTGTTACTCGCGATTCTCGCCGCTAGCCTCTATGCCCAACAGTAACAATTGATGTGAATTTGCTGCGACCAAAGCACGCAAATTCCCGTTGCTTGAAAACCGCCGATTGCGGATCAGCTTCCTATGAGCAAGTGCCAGATAAAATTCATATCATTTTTTGCCGTTGGGAATCGAGGCCAGGCCATTCAGAGTGATATTCGCGAAATTTCAGCTACTGTCAAGGACAAATTCGAGGATTTGCCTGCTGTTTGCCGATGCACGGTGTGCCGCGGCCGGAGGGTTACAACTGAATCTACCGCTTCTTGACGTCGCGGTTAATTCTGTCCGGGCAAACCCTCCTGCGAACAGCTTTTTTGCGGTGTGCAGACAAAGGCAGACCGATGTGTTCTCGGTTCTCCTTACCGCAGTGAAGACCTACAGTGGTCTATAGTCAAGCGAGCCAGCCCTGCTCGTCAAGATGATGCCTGTATTTTCACCGACTTTTGGTGGTAAGAGACCCACCTAAGTTAGTGGCTGCACAATGACTAGCATCCCGATGTTTTATCTGCAATATGAGCCTTAATGGTGAATTTTCCGGGCAATCCATCCTTACCTTGAGGCCACCTTGACCATCCTGCCTTGGTCTTACCCTCCAATTCATACACCATCTTGAATTTTTCGGTACTTTCACAAACATCGTCGGATTTGGCCTTAACACGAGCTGTGTGAACATACGTGGTATTACGGTGTGGATTATTGAAGGTGTGGGCACCGACTTTACCGCGATAATCATCCGAACTCTTTGCAGTATCGTCTACTGTGCGGTAGTTATAACGAAATGTTTTCCATGTCCATCTCCTTACGTCGCACTTAACCGAAATTTTGAATTCCACACGTTTCCCTTCATTGACTCCTACATCAGTTTCACGTTCAACACTACAGTTGGCTGCCATAACGGGATTTGCAAGCACCAACGCTGAAAGGATAAGAAGTACAATCCCTCCTGTCAGAACACTGTTTTTCAACTTAAATTTCATTTTTTATTGTCCTCCATGGAAACAGTAAATGAACTAGACTGGTTCTCAGTACTACTTATATTTTACAAAAAATATGCTTAATACTGCTCCCTTAATCGAAAATTAGCGGTCTGAAAATCGACATACGCCTCGAATAACGTCAACCACCTGGCTTTGAACGCCCGATTTGACCCTTTACGCCACCGAATCAGTGTGAGTTTACCGCGTCTATTACACTGAATATCGCATGAACTCGGAATTCACCGGCGAGATGCCGTGCTAAAGACGCGCCGAACCCTGTCAATGAACGGTCCTAGCGTCCTCCGAAGTGACCGACAGTATCGGCCGCCAAATTTGATGCGATCGCTAAACTCTCGGCGGTTGAACGGCGCTCGACAAATCCAAAAAGATACCCGGCTGCGAATGAATCGCCTGCACCGGTTGTATCGACCACCCGTTCTACAGGGGTTGCACTGCAACGAAACGTTTCACCTTGCACCACCGCGACCGAACCCGTCTCTCCTTGCGTGATAATAAAGTGGTCAGTTATCTGCGCTAACTGACCGATTGATTCGTCGACGCTGTTTGTTCCGCAGAGCGCGCGAGCCTCCAGTTCGTTTCCGAACAGAATATCCACATCTTTTTCAACAAAGTTCCAAAATTCGGAACGAAACGCGGCGACCAGAAATGGATCCGACAACGAAAAAGCAATCAGGGTTTGATTCGCTTGAGCGATTGCGACTGATTCAAGAATCAATTCTTTTGCCGAGGGTGCGGACCAAAGATACCCTTCAATCAGCAATATTTTTGATTTCTTGATGGCCTGTACATCAATATCGACGGTTGCCAGTTTGTCGCTAACACCCAGGTGGGTGCACATGGTTCTTTGACCATCCGGAGTAACAAACACAAAACAGCGCCCCGTCGTGCCGGTTGCCAGTCTTGCTGTATCGAACCCGACGCCTGAAGCCTTAAGGTCATCGATGTATTGAGAACCAATTGAATCGGTCGCCAATTTGCCAATGAAATGAACGCTGCCGCCAAGCTTGGCAATATGACAGACTGTATTCGCGATCGAACCGCCAAACAGCAGCGGTAAAGATTTCTTATCCGGTTTGACCTCGGCTGCCGTTGCAGCATCGATCAACTGCATCGAGCCTTTGGTCAGATCTCTTTCATCAAGCTCCTTATCGCCGACACTGTAAATGATATCGACAACCGCATTACCGATTCCCAATACATCTAACGCGCGTGTCACGAAGCAACTCCGGCACGCGCGAGCATTGCATGCAGAAGGGTATTGGCACCTGCCTCACAAAATTCACTGGAGGTGTTTTCAGCTTCGTTATGACTGACTCCGCCATCGCAGGGAATGAAAATCATCGATGTTGGCGCGACCGATGAGATATAGACCGCATCGTGCCCCGCACCGCTCACCATCTCATTGAACCCGTAGTTGCACTTGATCGCACTATCGCGTACCACATCTACGCAGTTGCTGTCAAACAGCACTGGCGGGGATCGCCATATTCGATTAATGTCCACATCAAGCCGTGAGGTACGATCATATTCGTGCACCGTTGCCATAACCTCGTCATGCAACTCGTCAAAAATTTTGAGCTCCGGGTGCCGGACATCGATGGTAAATTCTACCCGCGAGGGCACCGTGTTACGCGAGCCTGGATAGGTTCGAAACTCACCCACAGTCAGTCTCGCGTCAAATCCAGAGTTCTCCACAATCGCAAACAGTTTGCCGACCAGTTCAGCAGCACCGCGCAGCGCATCGCGTCGATATGCCATGGGTGTCGGTCCAGCGTGAGTTTCATCGCCAACGACCGTTACGTCATACCAGTGTGAGCCTTGCACCTTGGTCACTACACCGATGGTCTTGTCGAGCTCTTCAAGAATCGGACCCTGTTCAATGTGAGATTCAAAAAACGCAGAGAATCCGTGATTGGCTGGCAGCTCAGCACCGCGGTAGCCAATCCGCTCAAGTTCGGCGCCGATTGTATTGCCGTCAATGTCAGCCCGCGAATGGCCGTACTCCAAATCAAAAATATTGGCATAGATTGCCGATCCAATCATTGCCGGCGGAAAACGAGAGCCTTCTTCATTGGTCCAGACTACCATCTCAACTGGCAGATCTGTTTCTACATTTGCGTCATTCAATGTTCGAATCACTTCCAGGGCGGCCAGGACTCCATACACGCCATCAAACTTGCCGCCCGTTGGCTGCGTATCGAGATGACTTCCCGAACCAACCGGTTTAGCACCGGCGGACCTGCCTGGTCGGCGGAAAAACATGTTCCCCATCGGATCCACTACCCGACTACAGCCTTCTTCTGCCGCCCATTTGGTGAGCAAATCTCTGCTTTCCCTGTCAAGGTCGGTCAATGCCAGCCGGCATACTCCGCCCTTTTCAGTAGCGCCAATTTTCGCCATCTCCATGAGCGAATTCCACAATCGGTCACCATTTACGCGTAGTTCATCAATCATGGTCGAATCTCCTTGAATTTGAATCGTGTTGATTACAATGAAAAAGCATTGCAACTTTTGAAAATGTCATATTGATACCGGTTTCTTCAATCTTAAGAAACGCGAGCAATTTAACTGGAAGTGATTAAGTCTATTGGTCTTGGCTTGTGCCAATCAAGCATTTTCGTCTTTGAAATCGGCGTAGTAGCTGCCGAAAAGCTCCCGGTGACGAATGATGTTCATTGCGATGGTGATCAATCCTGCCGATACCAGCACTGCGCTGATTGGCATCGTGAAAAGCGCGAATACGTTATAGTCCAACAATACCATTGACCTCGAAAAGGTGTCTTCGCCGATTTGACCGAGAATAACACCCATCACCAAGGCAGGGATCGAATAGTCGCCCTTCCTCATCAGAAACCCGACGACACCCGCTACGAACATTGAGTACACATCCAGAATGTTACCTCTCAGTGCGAACGCTCCAATGGTTGCAAATATCAAAATTGCCGGTGCAAGTATCGGAAACGGTATTCGAAGCAGATTGACAATGCCCTTTGCCTCAACGACGCCAACCAGCAAAATTGCGAGGCTGGCCCAAAACATAGAGGCGAACAACACCCACACAAGATCGTGTGCTTCGATCATGATGAGCGGCCCAACGTCCATATCGTGCAGGTTGAATACACCGATCATCATCGCCGTCAAAGCACCACCTGGCAAACCGAGCGCCAGCAATGGAATCATGGCTGCACCGGTAGCCGCATTATTCGCTGTCTCTGGTGCGACTACCCCTTCGGGTTCGCCTTTCCCAAATCGTTCACGATTCTTGGACCAGCGTACCGCTTCGTTGTAGGACATAAACGCCGCCAGCGTCGCGCCGATGCCTGGCAACACCCCGCAGAAAAATCCAATTAGCGCAGAGCGTACCACGACAAATTTCATCTTCCAAAATTCATAAAACGTCGGATAAGACACCGATACCTTGGGTGTCTCATACTCCCCTTTTGCCAGTTTCAGTCCCTGAACGAACACCTCTGCAACTGCAAAAAATCCCAGAATCAGGGGAATAAAATGCACGCCGCCATGCAGATAAAGCGTACCAAAGTTAAAGCGCGGAATCCCTCCCACCGGGTCACTGCCAATCGACCCGAGCAGCAGCCCGATGAGCAATGAGAGCCAGCCCTTTGAAATAGACCGCGTACCGATGCCGGCAACAACTGCAAGTCCAAAAAATACCAGTGCAAATATTTCAACCGGGCCGAAATTTCGAATGGCAAAATCCGCCACCGGGCCGGTAAACGCCATCATCGCGATCGCCGCCAGTGTGCCGCCAAAGGCCGAACAGGTAACTGCATAGCCAATCGCCTTGCCAGACTGACCCTGCCGGGTCATAGGATAGCCATCAAAGGCTGTCGGTGCATTCTCGACGGAGCCTGGGATATTGAACAGTATCGCCGTTACCGCGCCTCCATAAACGCCAGAAACATAGATCACCCCATACAGCATAATCGCATGAGTGGACGACAGATAAGCCGTAAAAGGCAGCAGCACTGCTGCCAAAGTCAAGAGACTTAATCCGGGTACAGCACCGAATACCAGCCCCCCAATCAGTGCAACCACAAAAATCAGTATCCCGATCGGGTCTGTGAACAGCTGCGCGGTGCCAATCAGAAAATTTTCCATTACTGCAGCAGCCCGAGAATTTTGCCGTTCAGCGTGTTAAAGATGCCGGCACCTGGAGGTAGGTATGTGAAAATTAATTTGACGAATACGATCACAATCGCTGAATAAATCGACACCGTCATAATTAACAGGGTTCGCAGCCTGTTTACGCCCATCAGCCACATGTATCCGAATAGGAAAAATGGCGTAACCAGCAAGAATCCCAGCTTGTGAATCAAAAATGCGAACAGGACGGGCATTGCGAATATCAACACGATACGAACCCGCATCGACATGTCAACTTCAATCTTCAGCGGCTCGCTCGACTCACCGTTCGCTTTCCTTTGGCTTTTGCTTTCGAAAACGATCAGCCAGCACGATGCAACAAACATGCAAAACAGGACTACTCTTGGCCAGTGAGCCGGGCCCCAGTCATAGACCGGCAACGGGTCGTCAAATTCGAACGTATAGGCGGCCGCCAATAACACAAAGATCAGCCATGCCAAGCCTTCGATCAGGTGAGAATAGCGCTTGCCGAATGATTCGTGAGAGGTCGACACAGCTCAGGTGATCCGCATTTCAAATGTTCTGGACACAATTCGTCAACAGCTTCGGATACTCCGAAACTGCTGACGAAAAAAAGTATGTGTGCTGATTACAATCCTTCGCGGATTGGCAGACCCAGTTCACGGAATGCTTCGACGTATACGCCAACTGAATCTTCAATGATTTTTGTTGTATCTGCCCGGCTTCTGAACGAGTCAACAATGTCGAGGCTCTTGCGTTTGACAAAGTCCTGATGTTCTTCCGACTGGTAGGCCTGAGCAAAAACGTCAGCTAAATACTCGACAATTTCCGGAGGCGTTCCCTGTCTGGTAAACATACCACGGAATCTCAGCAGAGGCTCCCAGTCAAGTCCATAATCAGACCCCAGTGCCTTGGTGTCGGGAAAATTCTCAAAACGGGTGGGCCAAAGTGCCAGCACCGGCTTCAACTGGCCGGCTTCGACATACTTGGAGACATCGCCCGGCTGCTCCATCAATACATCCAGCTGTCCGCCGATCACCGCACCGAAACGCTCGGCTGATTTGCCGGTCAACACCTGCTTGGCTTTGAAGCCGAAGTGGTTTTCCACAACAGCCATACTGACCAGTTCCATTGGAATGTTAATGTTGGACACCGTCAGATTACCTTCGCCCTGCTGTGCATAAGCAACAACCTTTTCCCAGTCAGGCATGCCATCGGTCATGAACCGCTCATCCTCGCCGTTGATAAACAGCATGGTTGGTGCGACGTTCATAATCACCAGTGATTCAACATCCGTTACCGGATTGATGTCAATTCGCCCTTCGACGTAGCGAGACGGCAGTGTGTCGATGTGCTGCAAGAGTGTATAGCCATCCGCGGGAGCCTGCAAAAATTCAGGAAGACAATTCAAACCACCGCCACCGGTAATGTTGATCTTGTTGATTTTTGCGTTCATTATCTTGGCTGCCGGACCTACAATCGCGTCAACCGCCTGATCAGACCCGCCGCCTTTACCGTAACAGCAAATGACTGTAATTGGACGATTGGGATAACCGTCTGGACCCGAACCTGCAAAGGTTACCGATGTCGATGCAACAACCCCAAATCCGGTTGCAGCTGACGCAAATAACGCCAGCAGCGTCTTTTTTAGGAATGGTTTCATACTTTACTACTCCACAATTATTACTTTATTGAACAAAATTGGTTCATTAACTGAGTGCTCCCGATTAAATTACAAGGAGTCATTCGCAGGCGCAACTGCAAATCGTTCAGAATGGGCTAATTTATCAAAGACCGACTCAAATGTCTAACTTAATTTCAAATCCCGACATCGCACCATGCGAAAATCACTTGATTAGACCATGCGCCAGGCTGATTTCGGACAGCTTTGTCAATCAGTCGATATGAGATAACGATTCGGTGTGTCCGTCGACTGCCAATGCCTGGCCACTAATTCTGGCACCGCTGTCAGAACAGATAAACAAGGCCATTTGTGCGATATCCTGCGCATCGACAAAACACTTCAGCGACGTTTGACTGACCAGTTGATCGCGCACCAGCTGTTCCGCTACACCTCTGGTTTTTGCTTCAGCTGCAATCACACGGTCCATGCGCGGGCCGGATACCGAGCCCGGGCAAATTGCATTGACCCGAATGCCGTAATCTCCCACCTCCATCGCCAAAGACTTGGTCAGACCAACGATTGCCCATTTGGCTGAAGCATAGGGGGTACGCAGCGGGTAGCCATATGTTCCGGCGCTTGACGACAAATTGACGATCGAGCCGCGGCGCTGTCGCTTCATCACTTCCAGTGCGCGGCGAGAACACAGAAACGTACTTAAGAGGTTAACTCTGAGCGTTGCTTCCCAGTCGCTGAGTTGAAGCGCTTCCAGCGGGCCGTTGGGCCCGGCAATGCCAGCATTGTTGATGAGTATGTCCAGACGATTATCCGTGCTTGCCAACACCCTCTCATACAGTCGATCAACATCAGCTTCCGAACCGGCATCCGCCACCACGCCGAATATGCGGGGACTGGAGCCATTTAACACATCGATCAGTTTTTCATCGGTATCGCAGACCCAGACGGTTGCACCGGCTGCTGCAAAAGTTTCCGCCATAGCATGGCCAAGTCCTGAGCCGCCGCCTGTGATCAATGCTGTCTTGCCTGCCAAATTCATTGTTTTGTTCACGTTTCCATCGAAAATTGAATGATTGTTTCACGCTGCTTGATCAAATGTCCAAAATCAACCGCGTCTGACCTTTTGCAGCCCGGGATATACAAGCCATCATGGTGGTGTTTGCTGACTTTTCAGCACCTGTCAGCACCGAATCCCGGTGTTCTACCTCGCCATAGAGCACGCCAACCCTGCATGCCCCACACAAGCCCTCCTCGCAAGCGTAATCAATCGGTATATCCGCGTCCCGGAGTGCATCAAGAATGGTTTTTTGGTCACTAACTCGCAGCGTTTTCTGACGTCTGGCAAGCGTAACATTAAATGCCTGCGGATTCAGCCTGGCCCCGTGGTCCGGGAAAAAGTGTTCCGTGTGAATACACTCGGTCGGCCAATCAGGCAATGCGCCTTGGATATTTGACACCATGTCCCGCGAGCCACAAAGATACAGGTGATCGCCCGCGGCGTACTTTCGAAAACTGTCGGTCAGCCGGTTGGCCTTGAATCGCTCGGACGAATAGTGGGTCTCAAGATTCTGTGCACAAATTTCTTGCAGCGTGCGTTCAAAAGGCGCATTCGATCTTGAATCTGCCAAATAGTAAACATAGAACTCGGCACCAATATCGCGTAATCGAGCGCTCATTGATAAAAACGGCGCAATGCCAATTCCTTCGCCAACCAAAAAATGACGCGTTGCTGATTCGTGAATGGCAAGAACATTTTCCGGCAAGCGAGCCTGAATGACATCCCCGGGTTTTAGGGTTGTGTGCAGCCACTCAGATGCACCAGAGTGCTTTTCGCGATTCAGTACATGAATGACATAACGCTCGCGTTCGACAGGATGATTGGTGAGCGAGTAGGAGCGGCGCAGCCTGTCTCGGTCGATAAGCAAGTCCAAGTGGGCTCCCGCGTCAAACTTCGGCAAATTCCCGCCCTTTGAATTTCTAAGCTCGATTCGAACGAGACCCGCACCGACCGAGTCAATCGCAGCCACGTTCAGGTTTAATCGGTCAAATCCAGCATGCTCAGGGAATTTATCACCGTCTTTCAGTTGCAGTCGATCAACGGGTTTACCATTTAGAACGTGACTTTCAAGAATCTCATCAATATCTGCTTCTGAGTCATAGTGATACCAAATGCCTTCGGGATAAATCACCATCGCCGGCCCAAGTTCGCAGCGCTCCAGACAGCCGGCATTGTTCACCCGGATATCATCAAGCCCTAGCGCTTTGGCACGCTGTTTCATGTAAGCTCGAAGTTCAATCGAACCGCGGGCACTGCAGCAGCTGCGCGGATGATTCTCAGTGCGTTCATTAACGCAGCAGAATATGTGTTTGCGATAGTGCATGCGTGACAATCAGACCGGTGTCGGGTAACAGCGCAGATATTGATTTGGATAGTCGACATGCACACCCAATTGCTGCGCAGCGTGCCACACCCAACGCGGGTTATAAAGCATCCCCCGGGCAAGTGCCACAGCATCTGCATCACCGTTTGCAATAATTTCCTCCGCATGGCGCGGCCGAGTGATGAGTCCAACTGCGATGGTTGGAATTTGCGCCTGTTCTCGAATTGCCCGTGCCAGGTAAACCTGGTATCCGGGTGCGATGGTAATATCCTGATGCTGCGCTATACCACCGCTTGAGACATCCATCCAGTCACAGCCGAGCTTTTTGAGTTCAATCGCCAGTTGCACAGTTTCCTCCGGCTGCCAGCCATGCTGTGCCCAGTCTGTCGCGGACACGCGCACCCCAATTGGCTTGTCCTCGGGCCACTTCGCACGAACTGCAGCAAAGACTTCGAGCACAAATCGCATTCGGTTTGGCAGCGAACCACCGTAGCGGTCGCGCCTCAGGTTAGCGAGCGGCGAAAGAAACTGATGAAGCAGGTAGCCATGCGCAGCATGCAATTCAAGCGCCTGAAATCCAGCTCGCTCGGCGCGTTCAGCCGAGTTCGCAAAATCATCGATCAATTTAGTAATTTCAATATTGGTAAGTGCCTGCGGTACTGCCGCGCCTTTTACGGCCGCAACAGCTGAAGGGCCCACCGGTATCCAGCCGCCTTGCTCTGGCGGTATGTATTCGCGCTGCTGCCATGGTGGCCGGGTCGAAGCCTTGCGACCGGCATGAGCCAGCTGCACACCCAGCGGAACATTTCCGTATGCACTGCAAAAGTCAACGATGCGTTTCAACGCGGCTTCATTGTCATCATTGTAAAGTCCAACACAAAAGGGGCTGATTCTTCCTCGCGCCTCGACGTTGGTCATTTCGACAAACAAAAGTCCGGCACCTCCGACTGCGAACTGACCCAAATGCATCATGTGCCAGTCAGATGCACAGCCTTGCACCGCTGAATACTGACACATCGGCGAAACAATGATGCGATTTTTGAGTTCCAGACTTCGAAACGAAATCGGACTAAACAGCGAAGAAGCAGTAGCAGTCAATCTATATCCTCTGAATTTCGCGACGCATTTCAGCATAAAATTCGCGACGCATCGATCAGCAAGTCAAGCTATCGAAATATTGATTTTTGATTTTATCCTACCGCATCGCTGGAATGTACATGGCAAATCATCTGCAACAAGATCAAAAGGAAATGAACGAGTATGTTGAGGTGGCCAATCAGATCGCCGACCAAGCGCGAGAGATTGCGCGCCAGTATCATCGTAAAGCCAAGAAGCAGTGGACAAAAGCTGATAATACCTGGGTCACAGAAGCTGACTGCAAAATAGAGGAAATGGCAAGACAAGCAGTCAGACAGCGCTTTTCAGACCACGACTTCTTTGGCGAAGAGTATGGTGATTCGCAATCACAAAATAACAGCCTCAAATGGTGCCTGGATCCAATTGACGGCACCTTGCCGTTTGTTTATGGGGTGCCAACATTCGGCGTGTTGATCGCACTGACCCGGAACACAGTTCCAATTATCGGAATTATTGAAATGCCGGCGCTCAAGGAAAGATGGTGTGGTGCGCAAAACGAAACAACCACCTGGCAGGGGCAGCCGTGTCAGGCCAATTCCAAAAAACCGCTTGCCAAAGCCGCGGTATTTGCAACCACACCCGACATGTTCACTGAACGCGAGCTCGCCCAATTTAACCGGGTTTCACTTACGGCCAGGGAGCGGCGTTTTGGAGCAGATTGTTATGCTTACGGTCTGCTTGCTTCGGGATGGGTCGATGTGGTCATGGAATCGGATATGAAACCCTATGACAGGATGGCGTTGGCACCGGTCATTGAAGGCGCAGGTGGCATCATTACAGACTGGGAGGGGAATCCGATGACACTCAATTCAGGCCCCCAGGTGCTGGCAGCAGCCAATCGGGCACTTCATGATGAGTGCCTG
>JAJDZL010000051.1 GCA_022824665.1 Gammaproteobacteria bacterium
CACGGTTTGGCACTTGCAAACCGAGTCGGCAAGAGTATCGCTCAAGCGATCAACGGCTCACCCGAGGAGTTTGATTTACTCGCTTCAATTCCACACAAGCCCTTTCCGGGCGGGCGGACACTGCGCTGGCCAATTCACGTATGCGGCATGTATTATTATGCCCTGGCAGATAGACTAAGACGGCAATACGCACACTCTTTGAACGTCCAGCGCGGCTCGGAGCAAACAAAATTGCGGCTTTGCGGTGCTGTATCAAGAGTCATCGATTTGATGATGACTGTATTTTCACCGACTCTTGGTGGCAAGAGACCCACCGAAGTTAGTGGCTGCACAATGACTAGCATCCTGATGTTTGGTCTACAATATGAGCCTTAATCATGAATTTACCAGGCAATCCATCCTTACCTGAAGGCCAGCGTGACCATCCTCCCTTGGTCTTACCCTCCAATTCACGCGTCAATTTAGCACATGCACCAGCATCAGTTTGCAAACCGCACTGAAAAGCAACGAGGCCACTTGTGTGGCACCCGAACGGATCTGTTCACCGGGTAATTTTAAGTGCTTACTTGGATTTACGGAAATAGACCCCGATTGCTCGTCGCATCGCCATCCAGCATCTTTGCATGACTTAACAGGGATTGGTACTCAATAAGATAAACCCAGTCCCGCTTTAATGAAGTGGTATCGGTATCAAGAATCATGCCCTAAAACTTGAGTTAAATCCCACTGTTGGGTCTTTAGCAATTCGTATCCGTGGTCATATGGCCGTTACAATTACGTACGTCTGGCATATCCAAATACTCTACGTACTGATTTTGGTAGCGACCCAAAGTGCCATCCATACGGGGACACTGGGCATTAATTTTGCAAGATGTGTCTTGCCAAAAAGTGACAGTAGCATTGGTGCACGAATTACTTGCTGCGCTCGTATCCCACTGTGCCGTACAGCCCTCATCGTTAATGACGTCGCTTTTGTTGCACATTCCCAAGTTTGAACAGCAGCTTAAACCTGTAACTTTTCTTCGTACCCTGTAAGTATTTGATACACTTGGTGAGCTTTCGGTTGCTACTAATTGTTGTGTCGTATTATTCTCAAAATAGATACGGATACTGATTTTCTCTTTTAATTCTGGACAAAGGTGTGTAATGTAAACCGTAGACGAATATTGAGTTACTCCTCCTACCGTTTTAGTAGTGTTATAGTAAAGACCTTCGGCACAATTGGCATTATCCAGTTCAACTTGAGTGCAAGTCGTAGCATACGTAAATCCGCCGGTCATCAGCAACGCCAAACACACACAAACCGCCGACGCAATTTTTAAATTTTTTAACATCATACTAACCTGATCGTTGTTTTTACACGTCTTATATTGAATTGTAATGTTTTTTGAATCTCGATTCATTTAAGCACCGGCAGTTTCACGATAGCGCACCCCGATTAACTCGTGATCCTGTCTGATTGCCAGGGGATCAAGTTGTACAGATTTTAGTTTCTAATTCTTGTAGAAGAGCAGCTGCTGTGCTTCGATTGATGATCGATTCTCTAAGTGCGGCTTTATAATCAATATAAATATGGACAGTGATGTTAGGTAAATCCCAGGAATAACTACGCGTAAAACAAGGGAAAAATGAAGCCAATTACTCAGATGAGGTGGGTTATGAAATAACCGACATTGAGGAGTTGGCATGCAGCTGTGACCGGATTTCACCATAAAAAAGGAGAAAGTTATGAAACACAAGTCGAACCAAAAAAACACTCGAACCCGATGGTTTGCCGTCATGGTTGGCGTCGCGCTAGCGTGGGGTATGATCGGTACGTCGTCGGCAACGCAGACCTATGCTGGAACCGCAACCGAAGGTGAACAGTTGGAGCTCACGGTGAAACTTGGGGCCACACCGACCGGCTGGGCGGTGCGCTACAAATACAAGACCGTCGATGATTCAGCACTCGCCGGCGACGATTACACCGCGGTAACTGAAAGCACTGTGACTTTCAACTCTGGTATCAGAGAGCAGAAGCTTTATTTCGAGACAGCGGAAGACGGTGTTGCTGAAGAAACCGAAGTGTTCAAGGTCAAGTTCTATGAACAAGAGACCAATGGACTCATTTATGGTGCCACAGGGTGGGTCTCAACGACGCTCCAAATTTACGGGATGCCGAAGACATTCAATCGGAAGGCTCAAATTACGGATGACGATTAACGTTGGTGCGGCGAATTAAATTTTCGCGATTTTGAGGAAAAACGGCTGCAACATTATCTGGCGGTTGTGTGGCAGGCTGGCAATTCAGATCCTGACCCGTGATCGCCACTGATTATGGCAGTGAACTGAGAAACCCATACACGATTTTCATCCGCCTAGCAGAAACCCTACTTGGACTGGCCCGGGCGTGTTTCCGTCTGAAAAACGGAGCCAGTCGAAGAACACCACGCTACGCGGCCTAACGGCTACTGTTTTCTTGCGGGAGTATTTGGCCTTGCCGGCGAGGCTGTCGTCGGTTGTCCGGAGCCGAACTCGCCGCAGGCCCCAAAAAAATCCACCCGCCACCTGCCGCGAAGACCGGTTCGGTGAGCTGCCAGATTGAAGACCATTCACCGCCAAAACTTGCACTGAAGCCGGTTGTTTTCCGTGTTCGGTTTTGTCGCTGGTCGGCTTTGTCCTGATTTCTCGTCTAAAATAAGGATATTTCGACAGATATTAATCCAATTTATAATAAAGTCGAGGGACATCGACGAGGGCAATTCATTCACTAACGAATTGGCTGAGGGATGAATTTCAGATGACAATCAACCGACTGACAAATAAGCTCAAACAAAACTCGGTGATTGGCACTTTGAGTTTGCCCATGAATGCTTTGTGGATTGGTCTTGTAACTGTGTTTGTATCTTTGCTTCCGGTAGGGGCTGATCAATCGGCAGTTGCATCGTCAGAATCCGTGGTCGAGTTGAATCTGACGCTGGACGAGGCCATTGAACTGGCGCTTGAGCACAACCGCGGCTTGCTGAATCAGCGTTTGAATCGCGAGACACAGCGATTTTCACTGGATGTTGCCGAAGATCAGTACCGCCCGAAGTTTACCGTCAGTTCGAGTAGTTCGCATAACCGCGACGATGAGGAGGCCGACGTGCGTTTAGGAGCCGAACTGCGTATTGCGACCGGCGGTACGATTGGCCTGGGCGTTAGCGAATCTATCTCGGGGGATGATGAGAAAGAAATGGCCCCAACCTTGACGTTTTCGCAGCCACTGCTCAAAGGTGGTGGTGCGGACATTGATCAGGCCCAGCTTAGGCAGGCACGTTTGGATGAGAAGTCAAATATCCTTACATTTCGCCGCAGCGTCAGTGATCTTGTCGTATCGACCATTAGCGCTTACCGGGCTTTAATCCAAGCCTTTAGGCAGGTAGAAATATCCGAGGCATCCCTGCAAAGAGCACAGCGGCAATTGGAGGTCACCGGTGCGCTGATTCAGGCCGGACGGATCGCACGGCGGGAAATTACCCGCTCGGAAGCGACGGTAGCGAATCGGGAATTGGCGCTGGTCCGATCCAAAAACAGCCTGGAGTCAGCAAACTATAACCTGATTAGCACGCTTGATCTGGACAGTTCGACGCGAATTAAGCCGCAGGAGTTCTTGAGCGTGGATGAGATCCAGCACACGGAAATCGGGCAAATCGATGTGCCAGAGCACATCGCAACCGCGCTTGCGAGGCGCGCAGATTATCTGACGGCAGAGCAGGCGATTGAATCGGCTGAAATTGACTTGCGGGTGGCTCAAAACAACAAGCTGCCAAACCTGTCGCTGGATTTTGAAGTGACTCGAAATCGGCCAGCAAAAAGAAACGACCATCAAGCCCGTTTGAGCCTTACGATTCCGCTAAATGATCGATCGACGAAGCTAGCGATACTGCGGGCTGAAAACGCGTTGATTATGGCCCGTCGGAATTTGGAAGAGTTGCGTGAATCGATTGGAATTGCGGTTCGTCGGGCTATCAATGATGTCGAAGTTGGCAGTCAGGTGATGGTGCTCGCGGGGGAAGCTCGGCAGCTGGCTGAGGAAAATTTGACCATCGAACAGAATAAGTTCAGCCAGGGATTGTCCTCAACGTTTGAGGTTTCGGCTTCGGAGGATGATCTGGTGAGCGCACAAAATTCCGAAACAGATGCCATCATCAGTTATCTTAACGCTTTAGTCGGCTTGCAACAAGCGTTGGGAACAGTATTGGATACCTGGGGTATAGAGGTGGAGGAGGCTCCTCAATAGTGGAACAGAACCTCGAAGTTTATCGGGAAATTCTAGAGAATTTGCTCGATGGAGTGGTGGTCATTGATTTTTCCGGCTCCATCAAAGTCGCGAATGAAGCTGCGTGCCGAATTCTTGAATTAGAGCGTGATCAAATTGTCGGCCAGTCTTTTGCAGAGGTTTTCATCCAGTTTGAAGGGTTTGACGAATTCACCGAGATGGTTCTGAATGCAACAGCCGAGCACACCTCCGTAGCACGGCACGTGGCTGAAGTACAAATCCGAGGAAACATCCGCTCCATCACGATGACGACTTCCTACCTGTCATCCATGCGAGATGGTCAGCCTGAGCTGGTCGCAGTGATTGCTGTGTTCACTGACATTTCTCAAATCAGAGAACTTCGAGAGACAGAGCTGCGCCTTGCAAAGGAAAATGAAACCCAGCATCAAGAACTTCGCAAAGCATACCGGGATATTGAGTCCACAAATGTCGCCCTGTCCCAGATGTTGAAAAAAGTAAAAGTTGCCCGCGTTATGTCATTGGTGGTATTTGTTGGACTGTTTATAGCGGTCGCAGGCTACTATTTACAGCCGCTTGACCCACTTAGCCTTCGGCCATTGGATGCGCTTACCGAAGCAGTGGCATCGGTAATATCTAAAGAAAGTCCCGAAGAAGAGAGCTTGGTCGCTACCGAATTTGATGTTCAAACCGTGGTTGTTGCACCGAGCCCCCTCAATGCGACCATATCGCTGCGCGGCCAGCTGGCGCCCGGACATGTGGTCAGTGTTGTTAGTCCCATCGAAAGTCACATCAAACAGTTGTTTACACAAAATGGTCAGTCGGTACAAAAAGGCGACCTGCTGGTGGAATTGGACACCGAAAAAATACAAGTCGAGTATCGACAGGCGGAGGTTGACTATATTAAAAAACTGGATAATCTCAGCGCACTTCAGAATTGGGAAAACAGCACCGAAGTAGCCGATGCGAACAGGCGATATCGACGCGCAAAACTGGCACTCGACAATGTCAAAAAACGCCTTGAGCGTTCCAATTTTTTACTTGAACAGGGCATCATTCCGGCCTCTCAACAAGAAGAAGCACAGCAGAGTTTTGAGAGTCAGCTGTTGGATTTTGAGGCGGCTACTCAGGAGCTCGCTGCAGTCAAACAAAAAGCCAGTGAAGACGAACTGCGGGTTGCGGCACTAGAAGTCGAAAACGCTCACACTCAGTTAAAAAAGTTAGAAAACAATTTGTCACTGAGTACGGTTGCAGCACCCATTGCAGGCATCGTTCAGGAATCGTCAGCTGGCCCAAATCAAAAACCATTGCATATTGGCCGATCATTAACGCAGGGCGAAGCTTTGTTGACTATCGCAAATTTTGATCGAATTGCGGTTTCAACGGTTGTTGATGAGATCGACGTTGGCAAAATTGAAGCGGACCAGACAGCATGGATAACAGGCCCGGGATTTCCGGATTTGGAGCTTGAAGGGCGAGTCACCCATGTAGCTTCTCGATCTAACGATAGTCGACTGGGAAGAAATTCACCCAAATTTAATATTAGCGTTATTCTGGATGAGGTGCCAGAATCTCATCGCGATACGCTTAGGGTCGGTATGTCGGCGCACGTCACGATTGTAATCTACGATCAACCGGAGGCGCTATTGATTCCAATTGCAGCTGTGGAACAAAGAAACAATGAGACTTGGGTACAGGTCGTCGATAAGGGAACTGGAAACATTGAGCAGCGGACAGTTGAACTCGGCCTTACCACGCTGGATTCAGTGGAAATTGTCAACGGCGTTTACGAAGGTGAGGAAGTTGTCCTGTCCGGCATTTGAGCGGTGGCCTTCTTAACTCGATCCTGAACTTCAGGTGATAGTCAAATTCAACAGAACAGCTTAATCATACATGAAAGATTCGCGCGATAAACTGGAATTAGTGGACATCTACAAAACCTATCGCGTCGGCCCGGTTACGACGCAAGTGCTGTGCGGCATCAATCTTGAAGTGGCAGCAGGTGACCTGGTGTCCATTATGGGAGCATCTGGCAGCGGTAAGACGACGCTGATGAATACCATTGGACTGTTAGATCATCCCACTTCCGGCGCTTACATTTTTCAAGGACAGAATACCGCTAAACTCAAAGACAAACAGCTGTCTACTTTACGGGGTCGCCACGTTGGTTTTGTGTTTCAGTCCTTTCACCTGCTGCCACTGTTGACGGCGTTGGAAAATGTCGCTTTACCGCTGGTTTACCAAGGCGAAAGCCGTTCACAGATGAAACGACGCGCACTTGAAGAGCTTGAAAAAGTGAGCATGAGCGATCGAGTCAACCACCGACCCGATCAACTATCCGGGGGTCAGAAACAAAGAGTGGCGATTGCTCGGGCGTTGGTTGTTCAGCCCTCCCTGTTGTTGGCTGATGAACCAACCGGCGCACTGGACCCCGATACTGCAAACGATGTCATCGTTTTGCTCAAGAAAATGAATGCTGAACAGGGTGTCACAATATTGATTATCACGCATGATCCAGCCGTGGCTCGACAGTGTAAACGTCAGCTGCAAATCGACAATGGCCAATTGATTGAGAATCACGTTAAGGCAGCAATAGATCGTGAGAGTTTCGTACCTGACGTTGGCGCTGACTATTTTGCGCAAGTGACAACAGGATAATCACGTTGCGAGAGCGAACGCTATGTTTCGAATAGTCTCGATTGCGCGTGCCAACTCGCGCGAAGCACTCAGCAGTTTGCGAGCCGCGCGTTTGCGCACCATTTTGGGCCTGATCGGCATTTCAGTAGGCATCTCCTCAGTGATTGCGATGATCTCGGTTGGCGAGATTGCAAAACAACAGGCTCGCAAGCAGTTCGAGTCAATGGGCACCAATATTGTTGTCGTGCGCAAGTCGCATAGCATTTCGACTTCTGAGGGACGCGAGCAACAGATTCAATTGTCAGATGTCATGAATATGACACAGTCCATTCCATCCATAACGGATGCCGGTACTCGAATATCTGGCTACGGTGGGTTTGTTCATGCCGGTACCGAAGTTGGCGAGGGAAGTATTCAAGGAGTTACGCAATCGTTCGCTTCAGTGGCTAAGCTTCCGGTCAGGTCCGGACGCTTTATTTCCGATCTTGACATTAACCGCCTGTTCTGTGTTGTTGGCTACGATATCGCATTGGCTATGCGCGAGGCAGGCACCTTTGAAATTGAAGGTTCACTCATCGAACTGGAAGGCAATTTGTTTACCGTCATCGGGTCGCTCGGCCCTGTTTCGGAAAACTATGCCTTGCCGGTCAACATTGACGCAAACAGATCGGTTTTCGTTCCGATTAGTACTTCGTCCCGGCTTAATTCGAAACCGGAAATTGACGTTATCATTGCAAGAAGTCGCAAGGATCTGAACTATGAATTGGTTACTGAGGAAGTGACGAACTACTTTCGAAGCCGGAATCCGGATTTGGTGTTGGATGTATTCAGTGCGCAACAATTAATCAAGCAGATGGAAGCACAGATGCAGACATTTACGCTGTTGCTGGCGACGGTTGGCAGCATATCGCTGATCGTTGGCGGGGTTGGCATTATGAACATCATGCTCGTTTCGGTTGCTGAACGTCGGCGTGAGATTGCGATTCGGCGCGCGCTTGGTGCGCGCCGTGGCGACATCCAAAGTCAATTCCTGATCGAATCCGTAATATTGACCATGGCTGGCGGGTTGCTGGGAATCGGCATCGGTCTGGCTGCGACATACGTGATTTGTCAATTCACCGGTTGGGACTATTTGGTATCACCGATATCGGTGGTCAGCGGATTGGTGACGGCAACGTTTGCGGGTTTGTTTTTTGGGTACCAGCCCGCGCGCCAGGCAGCGCGTCTGGACCCAATTGTCGGACTGCAAAGTGGCGGCTAAGTGCCACCACATTGTTGCTACGGTAAAGTAAGTGAACTGCGGTTAAGAGCGCAGCACTGGCGATTCCCGCAAACCTGATGTAGTAGCACTGACAGCCGCCACAATCGGAAACTGTTCTTGGGTTTTCGCTTGTGCGTGAACCAAAGTTGTCGTCGGTAGCAAATATCATTCCGCTAAGACGAACAAAAATCCGTCCTGAACCTAAATGAGACCTGTTTTGAAATATATTGAAGGCAACTCAAATATGCATTGCTTCAAAACCTGGCACGTAGTACCAAAAGACTCCCGAATTTTTAAGCAAGTTAAACCTGCTTTCAATTAGTCATGATCATGTCCCCAAAACGCAGCAAGCCTTTTAGTTGATGAGCACTGAATTCGACAATTTAATTGACCGGTATCCTAAACTCGAGTTTGTCGATGCAATTATTCCTGACTTGAATGGGTATATTCGTGGCAAACGTTTTCCGGTCAAGGATGCGCACAAAATATACACATCCGGCGTTCAATTTCCTGAAAGTGCAGTGTTGCTGGATTTTTATGGTGAGAGCTCCGACCCGTGTGGCCGCGGTTTTTCAGATGGTGATCCGGACGGTACGCTTCGCCCGATCTTGGGAACTTCCAAATATGTGCCGTGGGGGGATGGAAGCAAGGCGCAGGTGCTAATGCGTTTTGAATCAGATGACGGCTCGCTTTGCTCTGTTGATCCAAGAGCAATCGCTGCAAACGTAATGGACCGGTTCAATGCACTCGGCTACCGGGCAAATATCGCATTCGAGTTGGAGTTCTACCTGATCGACAAGGATCTGAACCGACGCGGGCGCCCCAGATTACCCAATTGGGAAGAATCCTACGGAACGAGTGGTGGTGAGACGCAGGTCTATCTGCTGGACGACCTGGATCTCCATGATGCGTTTTTACGCAAGATATCCGATGCCTGCACGGTGCAGGATATCCCGGCATCGGTAATTACGTCAGAATATTCTCCGTCACAGTATGAGATTAACCTTAATCATGTTGCAGACCCACTTCTGGCGGCTGACCAGTGCGTGCTACTAAAACGGGCGATTAAAGGTGTGGCGAGTGACTTTGGTTTGCGTGCAACGTTCATGCCCAAGCCATTCATCGACTACAGCGGTAATGGAATGCACATCCATTTGAGCCTGGAGGATGACGCCGGTAATAACCTGTTCAGCGCAGCCACACCGCTCGGCAGTGCGCTGATGAAAAACGCAATCGGCGGACTGCTTGATACGATTCCTGATATGTTTGCAATTTTTGCGCCAGGCAGGAACTCTTATCGACGTTTTGTGCCCGACCTTTATGTTCCGGTCAACAAGACCTGGGGCTACAACAATCGCTCGGTAACCGTCCGAATTCCATCTGGAGACGATGCTGCCCGCCGTCTTGAGCACCGGGTCGCCGGC
>JAJDZL010000087.1 GCA_022824665.1 Gammaproteobacteria bacterium
GCGCTGACTCACGCGACCGTCAGGGTGCGTTGCGGCACAGCCGTATTCAATATCAGTCCAATGCGCCTTGTCGGGTATGTAAATATCGCTGCGCGGACGAAAACGGACCGCGTCCTTGGCACATAACCGGGACCGCCATTGATCCTGCAACGGGCACACATACACATGCTTGCGCCGCCCCAAGGCACACTGGCGTCCGGAACTTTTGCCCACCTGCGTCCAGCCCGCCTTGTGATAACTGTAACCACTGTATGCCGGATCAACATAGGTGTAGGCCAACTGCAGCTTGATCGCCATAGCGCTGGTGCCAGTCTGCCCCCAAGCGCAGCACGGCCGCCTTAAGCACAAAAGACGCAAGCCCATACACCCGGACCTCGGGCAGGATCAGAAAACGCGCATTGTTCACCACCAGTGCCAGATTGTCGACTCGCGCTCTGCCACTCCAGCCTCCAAAAACCACATAAAACTGCCGGATGTCTGTGATGTATTGCATGTCCATTGGGAGAGTTCCTTCAATATGCTTCGAACACTTGAGAGCGCGGTTCGATTAAACGGAACCTGGAATCCAGTTACAGTGATGCACAAAGATTTAGTCACGGATGCGAAATCAGCAACACCTCTTTCGATATTCAGGCTTTGCATGCCTCAGACATTTTCTGAGCCGAGGCCGCCTGGTGCCGGTGAATCATAGGTGCCTGAGTTGATATAATTTTCAGCAATATTTACCGGCACTGGAGGATTTCACGGTGGAAGGTCTGCGCGACCGCGGCGCAGTCCGTTTAAGTGATTTTGCTGTGTTGGGGCCACAATTGCACGTAAGCTCTACAAAATTCCGATTCTGACATGAAACGCTCACTGGTTGAATTCTGGGTTGGGCTGTTTGTGCTCGGCGGAATACTTGCCGTTGCAATGCTCGCGTTTCGGGTGGATGGCACCGGCGTTTTCGCGATTGAGCGAAATTACAAGATTTATGCCAAATTTGACAACATCGGCGGTCTGAGCGTCAAAGCGCCGGTAACGATCGCGGGTGTAACCGTGGGACGCGTTTCCGGAATTTCCGTCAATATGGATGACTTCAGCGCCCGGGTTGAGCTGTCTATCTCGGAAAATTTCAACAGCATACCAATCGATACAAGCGCCCGAATTCTGACTGCCGGGCTGCTTGGCGCACAGTACATTGGTCTTGAGCAGGGTGGCGAAGACATTTTTCTGACCGGTGGTGACGCAATTGAATTCACCCAGTCTGCATTCAGTTTTGAGGATCTGCTGGGCGGCTTTCTGCTAAGGCAGGGTGTGGAAGAGTAGCGTTTGAATGAGCCAGGCACACATCGAACAGACAGGTGGTGGAACGTTGGTGGTGCGCGGCGCGCTTAAGCTCGACACGGTGGCTGCGCTGGCAGGCGGCATAGATTTTGATCGGCTGAACGGGTCACAGACGCAAATAGACCTTAGCCAGGTTGAAGGCATTGACAGTGCCGGTGTGGCGCTTTGTCTTGACTGGATCTCACAGGCAAAAACCGCAGGTGTTGAGGTCAAGTTTTTCGGACTGCCCGAGCAAATGCAGCGGCTGGTCAGCATGAACGGCCTCGATGACCTTTTTTTTAAGGCAGATAGTCTGTAAGGGGTGTCCCGGATTTTACGAGACGGCCCTTTACCACACAAAAGAGCTGGCTTCAGCGGATTTCACAAACAATTGGTCTGAGTCGTATTCTTATCTGACCGTCAAATCAAACCGCGCTGAGCCGCACGCGGCGGCTCAATTCACAACTGACTGCGAAGTGCCAGTGTGATAAAATTTTGAATTAATCATATACTTACACGGTGTAAAGTACAATGCCAACCCCTGAGCAAGTTAAAAACTGGATAGAGGCGGGTCTGCACGACTCGTCGGCTGAGGTTGTTGGTGATGGACGGCATTTCGAAGCTGTTGTGGTCTGCGCTGAGTTCAGCGGCAAAATCATGCTTGAACAGCACCGGATGGTTTATACGGGACTGGGAGACAAAATGGAAGTTATTCACGCCCTTTCGCTCAGGACGTTCACTCCGGAACAATGGGCAAGCCACGGTTAGTTGAACGCATCGCATAATCATTTTGACATAACAGGAGACATTGTAAGATGACTGTTGAAGAACAAATCAAGGGGACAGTTGAAAGCAATAAGGTGGTGCTTTTTATGAAGGGTACGCCACAATTTCCCCAGTGCGGCTTCTCAAGCCGTGCAGTACAAATTCTCGAAGCTTGCGGAGCTTCTTTCGAAGCGGTCAATGTTTTGAGCGATATGGACATTCGGGAGGGCATCAAACGGTATTCGAACTGGCCGACGATCCCGCAAGTCTACATCGATGGTGAATTTGTCGGGGGCAGCGACATATTGCTTTCCATGTACCAGAACGGCGATCTTCAGAATATGCTCAACCCATCGAATTGACGAGAGATTGGTAGAGTTTATCAACACACACTTTGACGAACTGAACGAATGGGCGGATCGTGGATCAGTTAATCGTTAAAGGTGGCTACCCGCTTCACGGCAACGTCAGGATTTCCGGCGCCAAGAACTCCGGATTGCCGATTCTGATTGCTTCGCTACTGTCCGAATACCCGCTAAGGGTAAGCAACATCCCGCATTTGCAGGATGTCACCACTGCTCTGGACCTGCTTGGACGACTGGGTGCGAAGGTCGAGTTGGACGAGAGCATGACAGTCGAAGTCAATGCGCGGCGCGTTACCAATTTCCGCGCAACCTACGAAATAGTGGAAACGATGCGTGCGTCGATTTTGGTACTGGGCCCCCTGCTGGCACGTTTTGGCCAGGCTCAGGTGTCAATGCCGGGCGGCTGTGCCATCGGCTCGCGTCCGATTGGCCTGCACATTGCGGGACTCAAGGCGCTGGGCGCCAAGTTTGATATGGAAGACGGCTACATCCAGGCGACCGCTCATAAGCTGCACGGCGCGCATATCTTCATGGATGTTGTATCAGTTACTGGAACGGAAAATCTTATGATGGCGGCCACTTTGGCCAAGGGAACTACCGTCATCGAAAATGCTGCGCAAGAGCCCGAGGTCGTTGACCTTGCCGATTGTCTCAACGGCATGGGTGCATGCATTGAGGGGGCTGGAACCAGCAAGATTATTATTGACGGCGTTGATGAGCTGCATGGTCACAGCCACACGATCATTGCCGATCGTATCGAAGCAGGTACATACCTGGTGGCCGGGGCAGCAACCGGTGGTGACGTAAGGGTGCGCGATGTGCAGCCTGAGAATCTGGTCGCAGTGCTGGAAAAATTGAATGATTCGGGCGCACATATCAGTACCGGCCGCGATTGGGTACAACTGAATATGAACGGCCGCAGACCCAAAAGCGTCAACGTGCGAACCGCGCCCTTTCCGGGCTTTCCGACCGATATGCAGGCACAGGTATTGATGCTGAACTCGATCGCGAGCGGCACAGGATCAATTACCGAAACAATCTTTGAAAACCGGTTTCAGCATGTCCAGGAACTGCAGCGAATGGGTGCAAACATTGCCATGAACGGTTCCACCGCGTTTGTAACCGGCGTAGATGGCCTCAAAGGGGCTCGAGTGACTGCAACAGATCTGCGCGCGTCAGCCTGCCTGGCGCTGGCCGGACTGGTTGCCACTTCACAAACCGTCATACAGAAAATTCACCATATCGACCGAGGCTATAACTGTATTGAGGAAAAACTTTCGCAGCTTGGTGCACATATCACGCGGGTTCACGACAGTGGCACGACTGCGAGCTTTTCAAGTCTTTATGAAGCGGTCTGAGCACCGCGACTGTCAATCGAAACCGGGCCACAAAACTCACGCGCAGCCGCGCGACACATGACCGGCTGACAGTCTGGCCGGAACGGTGCAATGCTGAAAGGTCATTAGCGGCACATTTGACATTCTTCCACGTGTTGTTACGGCAGGCTTCGCACGATTGCAGCAGTCAATATAATTTTGACAATCATTGCCCGTGAAACCGCGTCAGGCTTCCCCACCACGTTCAGCACAGCAGATTTAGATGGAATTTCAAAATAACCGTATCGCAATTGCGGTCTCAAAAGGCCGTATAACCAAAGCTGTTCAACCGCTGCTCGAAGCCGCCGGGGTGGGCCCGCTGGACGAAATGTTGAGCTCGCGCAAGCTTGTTTTTCAAACCGAGGCCCCCGATGTTGAAATCATCGCGGTACGCAGCGTAGACGTTCCGACCTATGTACGACTGGGCGGAGCTGACCTGGGTATTGTCGGCAAGGACGTATTGCTGGAATTGGACGGTGAGGGCTTTTATGAGCTGGTTGACCTTGGCGTATCTCGCTGTGAACTGGTATTGGCTGAAAGAATGGACATTGACGAGAGTCCGCTGCACTCGGAAAGAAAAACGCGCATTGCGACCAAGTATGTCAATGCAACCCGACAGTACTTTGCATCCAAGGGTGTCTATGTCGAGGTCATGGCGCTCAGCGGTTCGGTTGAACTTGCGCCGCTTTGTGATCTCGCAGACCGAATTGTTGACCTTTCGCAGACCGGCGAAACGCTGCGCAGCAACGGCTTGAGAAAAGTTGAGACCATTGCCAGTATCAGTGCCCGGCTGATTGCCAACAAGGCATCTTTGCGATTGAAAGAAAAAGCCCTAAAGTCGATTGCGCGAAAAATGGAAGCGGCTGCTACGGAGCGTGCCAATGGAGCTTGAAATTCGCCAGTTTTCCACCTCGGATGAAGATTTCGAGCAGCAGCTGCAGGACCTGCTGGCGCGCGGCCAGGAATTTGATCCCGCGATTGATGCCGAAGTAGCAAGGATCATCCATTCAATCCGGCAGCAGGGTGATGAAGCACTGCTGGAGCTGACGCGAAAGTTTGATCGCCATCCGGCGCGCGCGGTAGCGCAGCTTGAACTCAGAAAGGACGATCTCAAACAGGCGTACCAGCGGACCGCACCCCAAGTCATTGCTGCGCTAGAACACGCGTACAATCGAATTTTCGAGTTTCACAGGCACCAGCGCCACAGCCATGACACGTGGCACTACGATGATGACAATGGTTCTGTTTTCGGACAGTACACAACGACCATTGAGCGTGTCGGAGTCTACGTGCCGGGTGGCTTGGCGGCCTATCCGTCATCGGTTCTGATGACTGTTATTCCGGCTGTGGTTGCCGGCGTGAAAAAAATTACCATGGTGGTGCCGGCACCCCGAGGACAGGTTAAAGATGCTGTTTTGGCGGCCGCCTACATGTGTAGCGTGGACCGCGTGTTTACCATTGGCGGTGCCCAGGCAATTGCCGCGCTGGCATACGGAACCGAGACGGTGCCCAAGGTGGACAAGATTGTCGGGCCAGGCAATGCCTGGGTGTCGGCAGCCAAGCGACAGACCTTCGGTCAGGTCGGCATCGACCTGATTGCCGGCCCTTCAGAGGTGGTCATCGCCTGTGACGACAGTGCCAAAGCTGAGTGGGCAGCCATGGATATGTTTGCACAGGCTGAGCACGATGAGGATGCGCAGTCAGTGCTGATTTCAATTGGGCAGGCGACCATTGACGCGGTGCATTCTGTCATGGCTGGGCTGCTCCCACAGATGGAACGCAAGGACATTATTGCCCGCTCACTGGCAAATCAGGGGGCGATGATCTGTGTGCGCGATCGTAGTGAGCTCAGCGCAGTCATCAATCAGATCGCGCCAGAGCATCTTGGCCTAATGGTAGAAGATCCGGCGCACTTTCTGCGCGAGATTCATCACGCAGGCTCTGTGTTTGTCGGCCCATACAGCACCGAGGTGTTTGGCGATTACTGCGCGGGCCCAAATCATGTGCTGCCCACCTCGGGCGCTGCCCGGTTCAGCTCGCCACTCGGCGTTGATGATTTTCGAAAAAGAACGTCTTATATCCAGTGCACACCAAAAACCGCTGAGGATTTGGCTAAAACCGCCGCGGTGCTGGCGCGCGAAGAGCAGCTTACTGCCCACGCGCGGGCCGCAGATTACCGTAAACCGGGCCACTCGGACCGGGACTGAGCGTGATGACAGCGCTGATTCATCAAGCGATTCGCGGCCTTAGTGCCTATCAGACAGTGCCCTTTTCGGGACCCGTCAAACTGGACGCAATGGAGAGCCCATATGGCATAGATGAAGGTCTGAAGGCCGCGTATCTGGCACGACTTGGGACGGTTGACGTGAATCGCTATCCGGACCCGGATGCTGCCGAGCTTAAAGCGCGCCTGCGTGAAAGGCTGCAAATTCCACAGGCTTACCAACTGACGCTTGGCAACGGCTCAGATGAGCTGCTGCAGTTGCTGCAGCTGGCCGTGGGCGGCTACGGCAGGATAGTCATGGCGCCGCAGCCGTCATTTTCTATGTACGAAATCATTGCCCGCTATACCCGGGCTGAATTTATTGGTGTCGATCTCAACGAGCGCTTTGAGTTATCGGAAGATGCCTGGCTTGAGGCAATTGAAACGCACCAGCCGTCCTGTGTGTTTTTTGCCTATCCGAACAATCCCACGGGAAATTTCTTTGATCCGCTGCTGATTGAAAAAACAGCTCAGATGATGGCTGGCCTGGTTGTCGCGGACGAGGCGTATCATGCGTATTCCGGCCGCAGTATGCTGCATGCAATGGAACGCCAGAGCAACATTGCTGTCGTTCGAACATTGTCGAAAAGCGGCTTGGCAGGCCTTCGAATCGGTTACCTGGTGAGCCACCCGGTATGGGCTGAGCAGTTTGAAAAACTCAGAATGCCATACAACATCGGCACACTCAATCAGGTTTCGGCGGCATTTGCTCTGGAGCACTGGGACGGAATTTCCGCCGGCATCAGCCGCGTGCGCAGGGAACGAGACAGGCTAAGCGAAGCGCTTAAGGAGCGGGGCGATCTTGAGGTTTACAGCTCTGCGACGAACTTCATTACTGTACGCATTCTAGGGAAAAGTGCCGCTCAGGTATTTGAAGACCTCAAATGCGAGGGTATTCTGGTCAGGAAACTTGCGGGCATGCACCCCTTATTGGCCAATTGCCTGAGAATTTCAGTTGGTACACCAAGTGAGAATACCCAGCTGGTAACAGCGCTTGGCAGGGCTCTCGGTGCGCAAGCGTAGTTGTAGAGCAGTGTTTTTTAGATGTGAGCACAATATGAATGGCTCTGACACATTGCAGCAAATACGGGCTGTGTCACGAATATTGTGGAATTTTCAATAGGGGAGATAACTTTTATGACCCACTCCGAGCGAACAGCAAGCGTTCATCGAACGACCAAGGAAACCGATATTTCAGTTGTGCTCAACTTGGATGGCAGCGGCATCGCCAAACTTGACACTGGATTGCCGTTTTTTGAGCATATGCTTGAACAGGTCGCACGGCATGGCATGATTGATCTTGAAATCAATGCCAAAGGAGATCTGCACATCGATGCGCATCACACCGTTGAGGATGTAGGAATCACGCTTGGCCAAGCGCTTGCCAAGGCGATTGGAACAAAGGCCGGCATCGTCCGCTATGGCCATGCCTATGTTCCGCTTGATGAGGCGCTCTCGCGCACGGTGATCGATTATTCCGGGCGTCCGACGCTGGAATATGAGGTCAGCTACCCGCGTGCTCGAGTCGGGGATTTTGATGTTGATCTTTTGCGCGAGTTTTTTCAGGCGCTTTGTAATCACGCTGGCATTACGTTGCACATCTGCGCTTTGAGCGGCAGAAATGCGCATCATATCGCGGAAACGGTCTTTAAGTCGTTCGGGCGCGCACTGCGTATGGCTTCTGCCTTTGATGAGCGCGCGGGCGGCATGGTTCCGTCGACCAAGGGAAGCCTGTAAATTTGTCTGGCTTGCAATATGTCTAAGGTTCTGATTGCCGATTTTGGGACCGGCAACCTTCATTCGGTTATCAATGCAATAGAAGTGGCCGGTGGCTCCTGCGAGGTGGCCGCCTCGCGCGCGGCCGCCAGGATACGGCGCGCGGACCGGCTGGTTTTGCCAGGTCAGGGCGCGATCGGCACCTGGATGGCCGAGTTTGAGGACGATGAGGTTCGCAGCGCGGTGGACGATGCGCTTCGCAACAAGCCGGTGCTTGGTATTTGTCTGGGGCTGCAGGCGCTTTATCAGCACAGTGAAGAAGATGGCGGTGTTGCCGGCCTGGGCGTACTTGCCGGTCGGGTGATTCGCTTTGACCGACGCCTGACCGATGCGGGTCGGACAATCAAGGTTCCGCATATGGGCTGGAGCCGCGTGCACCAGCGCCGAGACCATCCGTTATGGAAAGGTGTTCCGCAGGATGCGAGATTCTATTTTGTGCACAGTTATTATGCCGAGGCTGCCGAGTCTGCTGAAGTTGCAGCTGTCGCGCACTACGGTCTTGAATTCGCCTGTGCAGCGGCGCGTCAGAACCTGTTTGCAGTCCAGTTTCATCCCGAAAAGAGCCGTCGTCAGGGGCTAAGGCTGCTGGCCAACTTTCTAAATTGGGATGGTAGTGACTAGCCCTTGCTGACTCAAGGGTTTCGCCCGCTTGAATGCGAGCGGCGTATAATCCCCTGTTCCTTGTCACCGCGCGGTCGTGGACCCATGCTTCTCATACCTGCAATTGATATCAAAGATGGACGCTGCGTTCGCCTTATCCAGGGGGATATGCGCGCCGCGACAGTTTACTCCAATGATCCTGTCAGCCAGGCTGCGAGATGGATTGAGGAAGGCGCCAGGCGAATTCACATTGTAGATCTGAATGGTGCTGTGGAGGGGAAACCGGTCAATGCCGACATCGTCGGCCGCATCGCCCGTCAGCATCCGGACATCGAAATTCAGATCGGCGGTGGAATTCGCAGCCTCGACACGGCTCAGCGTTACCTGGATGAAGGCATTGATTTTGTGATTGTTGGCACACGGGCTGTTAACGAGCCGGCGTTCGTTGGTGAGATCTCAGCGCGCTTTCCCGGTTCGGTCATTGCCGGGATTGATGTGCGCGACGGTGCTGTTGCGACCGAGGGCTGGCTGGGCTCGCGATCGGTTGACGTTACTCAGCTGGCGAACACCCTGGCAGCGCACGGTGCGGTAGCGATTGTCTATACTGACATTGCGCGCGATGGCATGCTAAGTGGCGTGAATGTTTCGGCAACTGCGGAGCTGGCCGCTCAGGCGGCAGTCCCCGTCATTGCTTCGGGTGGAATCAGCGGGCTCGGCGATATACGTGCGCTGCTCAAGGTTTGGGAGCGCGGAATTTTTGGCGCGATTGCCGGCAAGTCATTGTATGAAGGGACGCTGGATTTTTCCGAAGCGACGAAGCTGATCAATGCACGCCTTCATTCACAGCCAGTAGGTGTTGACTGATATGCCGCTTGCCAAGCGCATCATTCCTTGCCTTGACGTCGACAACGGGCGGGTGGTCAAAGGCGTCAGGTTTGTTGATATACGGGATGCCGGCGACCCGGTCGAGGCAGCCAGAATGTATGATCGGCAAGGTGCCGATGAGCTTGCATTTTTGGATATTACCGCGAGCTCGAGTGGTCGGGATACGATTTTGCATATCGTCGAAGCGGTTGCCAAAGAGGTATTCATTCCGCTGACTGTGGGCGGCGGCGTACGCAAGCTGAGCAACATCCGCAGCTTGCTGAATGCCGGTGCGGACAAGATATCCATCAATACTTCGGCAGTGGAACACCCCGAATTTATCGAGGAAGCTGCCGGCAAATTCGGTTCACAGTGCATCGTGGTCGCGGTGGATGCGCGCCGGGTGCCGGGTGCTGAGCCGCCAGCCTGGGAGGTTTATACTCACGGCGGCCGCAAGCCGCGCGGGCTCGATGCAATTCAATGGGTCGAGCGAATGTGTCGCTCAGGCGCCGGCGAAATTTTGCTTACGAGCATGGACCGCGACGGCACTAAAATTGGTTTTGACCTCGAGCTTACCCGTACGGTTTCGGCGGCAGTGCCGATTCCCGTCATTGCATCGGGTGGTGTTGGTGAACTATCGCATTTAGCTGATGGCATTGAGTTTGGCCATGCTGATGCGGTGCTGGCTGCAAGTATTTTTCACTTCGGTGAGTATACAATCGCGCAAGCGAAAACATATATGGCAGGGCGCGGGATTGAGGTTTGCGAGATAATTGACAGTGAGGTGGCAGGTGACAGCTGATTGGTGCAAGCAACTGAAGTGGTCGGATGACGGACTGTTACCGGCGGTTGCACAGGACGTGAATTCCGGCAAGGTGCTGATGGTTGCGTGGATGAATTCAGAGGCACTTTGCGCAACTGTCGATGAAGGGCAGGCGGTTTACTGGTCCAGATCGCGCCAGAAGTTGTGGCGCAAGGGAGAGCAATCGGGACACACACAATTGGTCCGCGAGATTCTCCTGGACTGCGATTCCGATACAATCGTGTTGCAGGTTGAACAGTTAGGCGGCATTGCCTGCCACACGGGGCGTGAATCGTGTTTTTTTCGAAAATTCAAGGATGGCGCGTGGGAAACTGTCGAGCCGGTACTGAAGGACCCGAATGAGATTTATCAAAACTAGGTTGAACGAGCAAGTGCAAACTGAAATGAACATCCTGTCAGAACTTGATGCGGTTATCAGCTCACGCAAGCACGCGAGCAGCGCCGAGTCCTATGTTGCGCTGCTGCATCAAAAGGGGCTTGGTACGATGACCGACAAGGTGATGGAAGAGGCCAAGGAAGCAGTTGAGGCGGCCTGTGCGCAAGATGTCAATCAAGTAATATATGAAACAGCAGACTTGTGGTTTCACAGTTTGGTCTTATTGTCACACTTTGATTGTAATCACCGCGATGTGTTAAAGGAACTGGAACGCCGCTTCGGCGTGTCTGGAATCGAGGAAAAAAAATCGCGTCGATGAACCATTTGATCGGCGTTGGATTTTTGCATATCGTTAATGAACCGTAAATTGGAAAGTACAACACGTTACGAGGAGGAGGAATGTTTGGTCCCGGAGGAATAAGCATTTGGCAGTTACTGATCATACTCGTTATTGTGGTGCTGCTGTTTGGCACCAAGAAAATACGCGGCATGGGAGGCGATCTCGGCGCAGCGATCAAGAGTTTTCGAAAGTCAGTAAAAGAGGATGCGCCGGACGAAGAGTCTGATAAAACAGAATCGCTGGAAGATGCCGGTCAGGAGGCTGCAAACCAAAGTCAGGCCGAAGCAGACAAGGAAAAGTCATAAAACTGAATCGAATCAAGCGGGAGATTCAGTCAGATGTTTGATGTTGGCTTTTGGGAAATAGCAATCATCAGTTTGATCGCCTTGATCATCCTGGGGCCAGAACGGCTGCCGCGGGCGGCCCGTTCACTGGGGGTATGGGTTGGCAAGGCGCGCCGTATGCTGGCCGAGGTCAAACGAGACATTGATCGGGAGTTGGATGCGGCTGACCTGAAGAAAATTCAGGAGATTAAAGAGGAAGTCGCCGAAACCGTTCAGGACTCGAAAAAGATGTTCGAAGACGCTTCTATCAAACAGGATCTGGACGAGGCTAAATCCGCACTGGAAGAAACAGCAACCGCGTTGAACGAAAAGATTTCCGAGCAGCCTGAGGAATCGGCTGCCGAGCCAGCCAAACCAAAAAAATCGAAAACGCCAAAGAAGGCTAAAAATCCGAAGCCTGTTGTCAAAGAGGACACACAGGTTGTGGAAGAACCCAAAACTGTCGCGTAAGCAATGGCAAAAGACGCAAACGATCCCAACGCAACGGGTACGACTTTTATCTCGCACCTGATTGAGCTGCGCCAGCGGCTGATGCGCAGCGTCATCGCGGTGCTGGGCGTTTTCTTTATTTGCGCGCCATTTGCCAACACACTTTATGAGTATCTTGCAGCACCGCTGATGCTGGCATTGCCGGAAGGCAATACCATGATTTCAACCGAGCCGCACGGACCGTTTTTTGTACCCTTCAAGTTTGCCTTCGCGTTTGCCTTCGGGGTGACGATTCCGTATCTTCTTTATCAGATGTGGGCGTTTGTCGCACCTGGGCTTTACAAGCACGAAAAAAAAGCGGTGTTTCCGCTGTTAATATCCAGCAGCATCCTGTTTTATCTCGGCGTACTATTCGCATATTTCGTTGTTTTTCCGATAATTTTCGCGTTTTTCACAGGCACCGCACCGGAAGGCGTGGCGGTCATGACGGATATCAATGCTTACTTGAGCTTTGTTTTGAAACTGTTTTTCGCGTTTGGCATCGCGTTCGAGGTGCCGATTGCTACAGTGCTGCTGGTCAAAGTGGGCGCGACCACTCCGGAAAGTTTGTCCAAGAAACGACCCTACATCATTGTTGCCGCGTTCGTAGTTGGAATGTTCCTGACCCCGCCGGATGTATTTTCACAAACAATGCTGGCAATCCCAGTGTGGATTTTGTTTGAAATCGGACTTTACTTTTCCAAACTGACATACAGGAAGAAACAGGACAAGCAGGAAAAGGACGACGAAGCTGAACTCGACCCGACCGGTTAAGCGATTTCAGCAAGCCAAAGAATAGCTCCGGCAGTTGTCAATCTCCAGGTTTCAGTTTGCTTGCGGGTCTCGGCGATCAAGCCTTCAGGGCGTGGCAAGGGATTCCCACCTTCGCAATCCAGGCTCTGAAACTCACGAATTGAGGAGATCGAAAGCGTCCCCCCAACAGTCTGCCACACGGTAACCCGTGGGATACGGGTCTGTGGGGTCCAGTCCGATTTGGTGCATGCCATGTATCCAGCCCCTGCCCCGGATTGAGGGGATGACCGCAGGCCTGCCGTAAACTTCGGTTGTTCGCAGCAACTTGACATCAAAGTGGCTGTCAATAATTGACAGGGCATGAAATGTATCGCCCGGGCGCACCTCACCGCGCGCATGCATCAGTGCGAGGCGCGCAGAGTTTCCCGTTCCGCAAGGTGAACGGTCAACCCGGCCGGGTGGCATGATTGTTGCGCCTTTCAAAGTGCCATCTGCTGTCTCGGAGATGAACATGACGTAGGAAAGCCCATCCAATGCGCGGTGCTCGGGGTGTGAGATTTGCAGTTGATGATTGGCCGCACGCTGAATTTCGGAGCCTGCCTCAACCAGCATCCGTGCACTTTCCGGTTCAATGGAAAGCCCAAGCTCAGCCGGGTCAACCAGTGCATAGAAGATGCCACCGAATGCGATGCTGATAGTTACTTGTCCGAATCCCGGCACATCGATTTTCGCATCAAGGGTGTCAACATAGCAAGGTGGCATTTCAATTGCTACATTGACGCATTTGCCGGCCGAACATTGCGCCAGTGCTGAGACTGGGCCTGCCGGAGTATCCAAAATGACGGTGGTCTGCGGCTCTTGCATTTCGACGATGCCGGTTTCGAGCAGAACCGTTGCGGTACAGATGGCGTTTGACCCGGACATGGCATGCGCTTTGTCGCCCTGCAGTACCAGCATGCCTGCCTGTGCCTGGGGCAGCGTTGGCGGTACCAGCAGGACAGTGCTCATCTGCGCATAGCCGCGCGGCTCAAAGACCAGAAATCTTCGCAATGCATCGCCATCGCTGTTCATATAGTGCAGCTTGTCAACCATTGTCTCGCCTGGCACATCAAGAACGCCATTGGTTACCACACGTCCGACTTCACCTTCGGCGTGTGCTTCAACCATGCTTACAGTTTTTGACCAGTGCATCGATTAGCGAAAATAGTCGTGGAATCCTTGCGGAATTTACAAATTAACAGGTTTGAGCCAGTGCATCAAATTCAAGGACTTGCCCTGCTATCAGTTTACCTGATATACCGGGTCTCCCAAAACCTCGAGTTTCGGTTCAACGCCAAGACCGGGACTGTCAGGCGATATCATCCATCCACCGTCGATGACCGGTGCACCGCGGGCAATTTCTGTATGGCTGTATTCGTGAAACGCGGATGACTGAAAGTGAAACTCCTGCGGCACAGTATGCGCCAGATGAGCGATTGCTGCAGTTGCAATTTCACCGCCCCAGGAGTCCTCAACAGTCATGGCGATGCCCATTTCAATGCACAGGTCACGGAACATGCGCGCTCTTGTCAGTCCGCCGACACGGTTGATTTTAAGGTTGATGACATCCATTGCACTGTCCTGCCAGCCCCGCACAAGGAGTTCCATGCTGTCCATGCATTCGTCGAGAATCATGGGGTGATTTGAGTGCCGTCGAACGGCGAGGCATTCTTCGTAGGTCAGGCACGGCTGTTCGAGATAAAGTTCCACATCCCGGACAGCCTGCACCACTCGCATCGCTTCGTGCTGGCGCCAGCCGGTATTGGCATCGGCATTGAGGATGTTGCCAGGCTTGAGTTCGGCCGCCACCTTGAATATGCGCTCAATGTCGACCACTGCATCCGCGCCGACTTTCATTTGGAACTGGGTGAACCCCTGTTGCTGGTAGTCACGAAGTTTTTGTGCCATGGCATCCGGGTCTTGGCGGCTGACGACTTTGAACAGTTTAACCCGATCCTGCCGTTTGCCACCAAGCAGCGTGTAGACCGGTTGCCGGGTTGCCTTGCCCAGCAAGTCCCAGCACGCCATATCGATCGCAGATTTAACGTAGGGGTGCCCCTTGAGGAGCAAATTCATTTGCCCGTAAATTGAGTTTATGTCAAGCGGATTGAGTCCAATCAGTCCGGGCGCGATTTGCTTTAGCCCGGTACGCGCGCCTTCAGCATAAGCCGCGAGGTAGGCCGGACCGAGCGGACATGTTTCGCCGACGCCGCTTAGACCCTCATCTGTTTCAATCATGACGACGGTGCTGTCAAATGCAGCGAACGATTGTGTTGACCAGGAATAGGCACCTTCTTTCATTGGCAAGTCGACCTGGTAAACCGAAATTTGTTTAATTTTCATAAGCCATGTCTGTCCAGTTCAGTCGCGCAGCAATGCTCAGGGAAGTGCGTAAAAATCAAGCAACTCAGTATTATATGGCGGCAGCGAGTGCGGTAATTTCGCGGTCACACCACATCCAATTCCTTGCCAGATTGAAATCGTATTGATCGAAACAGTGTCTTCAAAGGTTGAATTTGTGTTAAATATGCGATGAGTCACAAAATTTTGGAGGGCTGATGGGAAGATTAGCAAACAAAACGGTGTTCATGACCGCGGCCGGGATGGGCATCGGCCGTGCCAGCGCAATTGCCATGGCGCATGAAGGTGCGACGGTGTATGCCTCAGATATCGACGAAGCTTCGCTGCTAAGCCTGGCCCGGGAAAACGACAATATCGTGATACATCGATTGGACGTGACCGATTCTAATGCGATTGCAGCATTGCCTCGACACGTACCGGTTCCTGACGTACTATTCAACTGCGCCGGGTATGTCCACGACGGAACGTTGATGGATATTAATGATGAAATATGGCATCGTTCGTTTGAGATCAATGTGCGAAGTCACGCTCGCATCATTGAGACGTTTCTGCCTCGCATGATCGAAAATGGAGGCGGTTCCATCATTAACATGGCAAGCGTTGTCTCCGCGATCACCGGCGCGGCAAGCCGCTGTGTTTACGGTGCGACGAAGGGCGCAGTGCTGGGCCTGACAAAAGCGATTGCAAGAGACTATGTCAAACAGGGGATACGGTGCAACGCCGTTTGTCCGGGTACTGTTCTGACGCCATCACTAAAGGAGCGCTTGCGTGCCAGAGGTGACTATGATGCGGCGTACCAGGAAATTTTGACGCGTCAGCCAAGCGGGGAGATTACGCATCCGGAAGATATTGCACCGATTGTGGTGTACCTGGCGTCCGATGAATCGAAAGTTGCCACCGGGCAATTCTTCGTGGTGGACGGTGGCTGGACAATTTAGCCAGGTCAAATCATGGAACAGCTGGCGTTTATCGGACTCGGTGCAATGGGCGAAGGCATTGCTGCCAATTTGCTGCAGGGCGGCTGCCCGGTGAATATCGTTGTACACCGAAACCCGGCACCTGTTGAACGGCTTGTAAAGATGGGCGCGCGCCGTTTTGAGAACCGGTGCGCCGCGGCTTCGGCAAGTGGTGTGATATGCATGTGTCTGCCAAATTCAGACACAGTTAGTGCGACAGTTGATGAGCTTTGGCCCGCGCTCGGGGCGCGTCACCTTGTGGTGGATCTTGGGACGTCATCGGTCGCGAGTTCGCGGCGACTCGAAAAAAGGCTTGCGTCGCTCGGCGTTGCGTTTGCTGAAGCGCCGCTGGCAGGCGGTAAGGCACAGGCTGAAGCAGGCGAGCTTGGTGCCTTTGTGGGGTGTCGAGATGATGTGCTTGCGCGTACTCGGGATATTCTCAATCATTTTTGTACGTCAGTTCAGCATTTTGGGCCAGTCGGTTCAGGCAGCAGCGCCAAACTGGTGAGCAATTATCTTGTGCTCAATATGGTGCGTCTCATTGTTGAAACCTTTCATAGCGCGGATATGCTCGGTATTGACTGGCAAAAGTTCTACCAGATCATCAGCCGCGGCTCATCCAACTCTGTTGCGCTCGAGCGAACTGTCGGCGCCATTGTGGAACATGGGGACTATGGCGGATATGTCTTCAGCGTTGAAAATGCGAAAAAGGACCTTCGTTATATTGAGGAGTTAAGCCAAGACGAAGGCCTGGCAGCATTGGGCAGCTCAGCGCTAAATCTGTTTGATGAAGCCGATCGAATGGGCTTCGGAGCGCATCGGGTTTCGGAGCTGCTTCGAAGCGAAGTCAGGATGAGACTGACTGAGCTTATGGGCGCGCGGGCCTCTCGGCCCGACAAATAGCGAACAGTACGCGGGTCTACTCAGGCCGCTCGCGCTTTGGCAAGGTTGTCTGCTCGGGCGGTTGACAGCCGGTATCGCAACATTGTCCAGGCTGGACGGGTTTAGCGGCCGAGTCCGGGTGAACCCCGCGCTCAATGAGCCGTTCGACAAGTTCAACCTTGTCTGCAACCGGGTATTTGCGGAAAATTTCCCGTTTGAGTGCCGCCGGTGAGCCACCGCCGTGAACGCTGATTACGGAGTACCAGGCGCCAGCTTGCGAGGCGGTCAGATCTTCAATCAGTCTTGCAACAGCTGCCCGCCGCTGCGGTGGTATGTCAGGGCTTGCAGACATCAGTGTGTCCAACTTGTCCATGGTATCCGGATTGTGGTCTTCGTCGGGGTGGGGCAAGGTAACGATCAACCCGCCGGAAACTGAGTTGGCCAGTCTGTGCATGTCGTAAATCGAGTGTGCCAGCAGCAGCTTGCCGAGGTTCGAATACACCGCGTCGGGTTCTATGTTGCCGGCCTCGGTGGTTTTGCCGTATACCGAGGCTGACACACCGCAGGCATAGAAGCTTTCGACGGTTTTGATCAACTCAACCATGGATTCCTGTAAATGGGGTTCTGCCTGCATGTCAAGTCCATTGGTTTCAATCATCATGGCTGAGGCACCGATCAAGAGGTCCCCGAACCCGGCGCGGGCACCGATGCAGGTATGTCGGTGATGATTGGCGTACGTCTTGGTCAGGTGTTCGGCATGTTCCCACTCACCGCACATAAAGACGCGGTCATAGGGAACAAAAACATTCTCGAAAACACAAACTCCCGTTGACTGTCCGAAGCGGCTGGAAAATTCTGCCGACACGTCTCCAGGCCGGCCAGCCGGTCGGGCGATAATGGTCAGTCCCTGCGCGTCGATCGGGACCTGGCAGGCGACCGCGAAATCCTTGTCTTCACGGGTTAAGTTCCGGCCTGGCAGCACAAAGAGCTCGTGAACATAGGGAGCAGCCGTGACAATGGCCTTCACACCGGATATTTCGATACCGTCAGGTCTGCGTGCGACGATGTGTACGTGACTGTCAGGTTTTCGCTGTTCACTCGGTCTTAATGAGCGGTCTCCCTTGGCGTCTGTCATTGCGATGCCGACTGTCAGGTCATTATCCTGAATCCGGTGCATCTGCTCGACGAGACGCGAGTTGTATTCGGTTCCAAGTGCGGTGTCGATTCGATAAGTCGACTGGAAAAGGGCGTTCAGGCCATCCATGGTGAGATAGCGCATCGCACAGCCGGTCAGCTGGCAAAGCGCCCGGACATACTCCAGTTTGGACAGCAGGTCTTCGGTGTTGCGATTGATGTGGACGAATCGGTTGACTGATTTTCCGGAGGTGTGCTGAGTCGCGATGGCATACTCGCGGTGTTCTGCCATCCGCGCAAAGTCATAAGTCATGCCAATCGCATTGATGCCGGGTGCCAACTGAGGTTCATCGACCACATTTTTCACCTTGGCGCCGCGCACGTAGATGCTCGGATTGTACTCGCGCAGCGACTCGCAGTAATCCTGGGAGCTCATCAGGTTCATGATGTCGTCAACTTAAGGTTCAGGGGTCGGGTGGTGATCATCGTCCATCAATACACGATGCGCTTCGCCGTCAAGGTCGTCATACTGCCCGCTTCGCACAGACCACAGAAAGAATAGCGCAATGACGACTGAGACAAGCAGCGCAATCGGCAGCAGCAGATAGAGTACTTCCATAGTGAATTCAAATTGGCGTCGGTTTGAAAGACATGATTCTAAGTGAGTTTCCAACGACTGCCAGCGAACTTACCGACATGCCGACTGCGGCTGCCAGCGGCGGTACCAATCCGGCAGCTGCGAGTGAAATACCGACGAGATTGTAGGCAATCGCCCAAATCGTATTATTGCGCATGATATTGACAGCAAATTCAGCCATGCTTCGTACAACGGCCAGCAGTTTCAATTGATCGTCCAGCAAAAGAACGTCAGCGTGTGCCTTGGCAATTTGCTGGCTATTGGCCGGGGCAACTGATACATTGGCCGCGGCCAATACCGGCGCATCATTCACGCCATCTCCAACCATTGCGACGTATTCACCTTCACTTTGACGCAACTTAATGATACCAAGTTTGTCTTCGGGAGAGCAGCCCCAGTGCGTTTGTGCTATGTCGAGCCTGGCTGCAACCCGGTGGGCTTCTGCCTTTCGATCGCCTGTAACAAGGGCAAGCTTGACTGGTAAAGTCTTTAGCCAGCCAATTAGCGGCACCGCATCCTCGCGCAGTGGATTGTCAAAGTAAAAGACGGCAATGACGCGTTGCTCATCGCTCAAATATGCCACCAAACCGGATTGCTCCTCCAGCACAGAGTCCTGCAAGGCGTGGACAGTGTTGGCACGGATAAATTCAAGGGAACCCAGAAAGTGTTTTTTGCCATTGACAACGCCCGCGATGCCGCTGCCGTGAGTGGCGAGAATATCGGTAGCGTCGACTTTGGCGCGCTTTAGACTTCGAACCAGTGCTTTGGAAGCGGGATGCTCAGATGCACTTGCAAGTGCTGCCGCGATTCCCAAAGCGTGGGGTCGGTCTTTATTGCTGAATGTTTCAACGTGCTTTAGTTGTGCGTCGCTTTGAGTTAAGGTGCCTGTCTTGTCAAAGACAAACGTGTCGGCCCTTGCGAGTTCATGCACTGCATCGGGACGCGCAATCAGAATGCCTTCTCTGGCAGCTGCATTAACAGTTGCAGTCAGTGCAGTCGGAACGGCCAGCGCGAGTGCACAGGGACAGGCAACAACCAGAACCGCAATGGAATGAGCGAGCCATCCGGGGCTGTCAAAGTAGTACCAAAAAGCGCCGGTGAGCACCGCGATCAACACGACCGTTGCGGAAAACTTTCCGGCGATGCGGTCTGTCAGTCTGGTACCTGACGGTTTTTGAGAAACAGATTTTTCGAGCAATTCGACAATCGCTGCCAATGCCGATGCGGAACTTGGTTTTGATACCTTCACGACGACGGGTTGGGAAACATTGATTGAACCGCCGAATACCGGGCCTCCCGTACCTTGTGTGATCACGTTCGACTCACCCGTTAAAATCGCTTCATTGATATCTGTTGACCCCTTGACGATATGTCCGTCGGCTGGAAATGCTTCGCCTGGTCTTACCAGTACGCGTTCGCCAGCTTTAAGGCGCAGTGCCGGGACAACGTCAACGTGCTCCGGATTGTCCGGATCGGTTAAGCGGTTGGCGTGAGTCGGCGCAGCCGCGGTCAGGCTGTTAATCCGCTCATTCATTTTTCGATATGCGCCTTGTTCAAGAAACCGCGCGGTCAGCTGGAAAAATACAAACATCGCAATGCTGTCGTAGTAGATCTCACCTGTCCCGGACAGTGTAGCGAATAAAGAAGCGATGAACGCAACCATCAGTCCGAGCGCGATGGGTACGTCCATGGTTGCTGAACGTTGTTTCAGATCCTGGAGTGCGCCGCGAAAAATCGGTGCCGCACAGTAAAACATGATCGGCAAAACGAACAGCAGGCTCAGGCGTCGAAACAATTCTTCGTAGGCAATTTCGATGGATGTCCACGCGCTGGCGTACAAGGCAACCGCGATGACCATGATCTGCATGCCGAAGATGCCCGCAATGCCTGTTCTTTTCAGCAAGTCCTGATGGCGTGCCTGAATGGTGCGCGAAAACTCGCTGTGGCTGTACGGCACCACCTGGTAACCCACGCTCTCAATCGTGCGCGCGATATCTGCAAGTGATAATTCGGCGCGGCGCCATTTAAGCGAAAGTTTCTGAGTTCTGTAATTGACGGACGCACTGTCGATGCCCGCGACGGCAGACAATCGGTTTTCGATCAGCCAGACACAGCTTGGGCAGTGCATGTTCTGCACAATGAAATCTGCTTCGTTCAACTCTTCGTGGTCGCTACGAACAAACTGACTGCGGATCATCTCGTCGTCAAGAATGTCCGCGAAGGCTTCTGGTAGAGACTGCTTCGTTTCATCGACCGGGCGCGGCAAAGCGGTGCGCTTGCGATAGTAGGCAGACAGCCCGCTTGCGTGAATAACGGCCGCAACAGTCGCGCATCCTTCGCAGCACATGGTGCGATTTTGTCCGGCAATTTCTCGAATGGCTTGCTGTTCTACTTGAACAACTTCACCACAGTGATAGCATTCAGTCATGGCTGGTGTATAGGGATTGGCTGGCGCGTCAATAGTCCTGATAATCGAATGCAATATTACACCGCGCCCTTGCCAAAGTAAGCGAAATTTGTGAAGCAATGAATCGAAACTTGTATCATACTGGCAATTGAAATAATCGCCTGTTGCTGCAATAAGGAATGTCAGTCAATCTCGCTATTGGACTATTGATGCGCCCACAGGAAACGTGGGGCAAGATCAGGGATAAAGATCAAGGCGTTGGTGGTGTGTTGCTCGGACATACCGCCGTCCTCGGCCTGATTCCACCGGTTTGCGCTTATTATGGAACCACGCAAGTCGGCTGGACAATTGGATACTCAGACCCTGTTCGACTGACGAGCGACAGCGCGCTGCCCATCTCGATCATCTATTACCTGGTCATCATCGTCAGCATCTACACACTGGGGCGGGTAATTCACTGGATGAATGTTACCTACGGCACGGACCGGCCGTTGCGACAATGCATTGCATTGGCAGCCTATCCGGCAACCCCGCTGCTGCTGGTTGGGGTGGTCCAGATTTACCCTGTATTGTGGCTCAATTACCTGATCGGACTGCCTGCTCTTGCCTACTCCATCTTTTTGCTTTACTCCGGAACCGAATTTCTCATGGGACTGCCGCGCGAGCGAGCATTTTTGATGGCCAGTGCAATTCTTGCCGTGTGCCTGATCGCGCTGGTTGGTGTGCTGGCCGCGACGGTCACCCTGTGGGGGTTTGGATTGGGCCCCGGATTTTTGATTTGAACCGCGCCTGGAGTTCTGATGGCTGCCCAGCAAACAACATACAACTATAAAGTCGTTCGACAGTTTGCGATTATGACTGTCGTATGGGGCATCGTCGGTATGCTGGTTGGTGTTGTCATTGCAGCACAGCTGGTCTGGCCGGCGCTGAACTTTGATGTGCCATGGCTGACGTACGGACGTTTGCGGCCACTGCACACCAATGCTGTCATTTTTGCTTTTGGCGGCTGTGCGCTGTTTGCAACGTCGTACTACGTGGTGCAGCGAACCTGTCATGTGCGTTTGTTCAGCGACGGCCTCGCAGCATTCACATTCTGGGGCTGGCAGGCGGTCATTGTCCTTGCCGCCATAACGCTGCCGCTCGGCATTACAACCACCAAGGAATACGCGGAGCTTGAATGGCCGATAGATATTCTGATTACGATCGTCTGGGTTGTTTATGCCATTGTGTTCTTCGGAACCGTCATGCGTCGGAAAATACAGCACATTTACGTTGCAAACTGGTTTTTTGCCGCGTTTATTCTGGCTGTAGCAATGCTGCACGTCGTCAACAGTGCGGCTTTGCCGGCGTCGCTCTTTAAGTCGTACTCAGTTTACGCAGGCGTCCAGGATGCTATGGTGCAGTGGTGGTACGGGCACAATGCTGTCGGATTCTTTTTGACCGCAGGTTTCCTCGGAATCATGTACTACTTTGTGCCCAAACAGGCCAATCGTCCCATTTATTCCTATCGTCTGTCGGTGGTACATTTCTGGGCGCTGACGTTCACTTATATTTGGGCGGGACCGCACCATTTACACTACACCGCGCTGCCGGACTGGGCGCAGTCGCTTGGCATGGTATTCTCGCTGATCCTGCTTGCGCCGTCCTGGGGCGGCATGATCAACGGCATCATGACGCTGTCGGGAGCCTGGGAGAAACTTCGCACTGACCCGATTCTGAAGTTTCTGATTGTGTCCATTTCGTTTTACGGGATGGCCACGTTCGAGGGTCCAATGATGTCGATCAAGACGGTCAATTCACTGTCGCACTACACCGACTGGACCATCGGTCATGTCCATGCAGGGGCACTTGGATGGGTGGCGCTGATTTCCATTGGCGCGATGTATTACCTGATTCCGCGGCTTTACGGTCAGACCCTGCACAGTGTGAAACTGGCGGAGACGCACTTTTGGATTTCGTGTCTTGGAATATTGCTTTACGCCACCTCAATGTGGGTGTCGGGCATTACCCAGGGGCTGATGTGGCGGGCGGTGAACCAGGATGGCACGCTGACATACAGTTTTCTTGAAAGCGTACAGGCAATGGCACCTTTCTATGTCATCAGACTGATTGGCGGCGCGCTGTTTCTGGCCGGGATGCTGCTGATGGCATTTAATCTCGCTAAAACCATTCAGGCGGGCAGTGCGGTTGAGGCACCCATTCCGAAACCGGCCTAGCGTGACTGAGATCGGCAAATCTGATGCACCAGAGTGAAAAAAACATCGGACTGATGATTGTGTTCATACTCGTACTGGCGAGTATTGGCGGGATTATCCAGATTGTGCCCCTGTTTTTCCAGGTCTCGTTAACGCAGCCGGTCGCGGGCCTGAAACCGCATTCAGCACTGGTGCTGGCCGGCCGGGACGTTTATATCCGGGAGCAATGTGTTTCCTGTCATTCACAGATGATTCGGCCGCTGAGAGCGGAGACTGAGCGCTACGGGCATTATTCGGTCGCTGGTGAGTCAGTTTACGAAAGGCCGTTTCAGTGGGGTTCGAAGCGCACCGGACCAGACCTGGCGCGGGTAGGCGGGCGCTACAGCGATGAATGGCATCGATTACACCTGATTGACCCCCGGGCGGTAGTGCCGGAATCGATTATGCCAGGCTATCCGTGGCTGCAAGAACGGACCGTCAATGTTGATGCGACAGTTGGCAATATGCAAACGCTGAGAAAGCTCGGCCACCCCTACAGTGATGACGATATTGAAGGTGCGCCTGCTGAACTCGCAGGTAAAACCGAAATGGATGCCATGGTTGCGTACCTGCAAAGTCTCGGCACCATATTGAGCGCGAGGAAATAACCGTGGTCTGGATTCATATTGTATGGACACTGCTGTTGCTGACGACTTTCGTCGTGATCGTCTTGTGGGCGTGGAGCAGCAAACAAAAAAGCAGGTTTCGCGATGCCGCAAAGATTCCGCTTGAAGACGACGCGACTAAACCCACCCGTTCGGTGGACTGATGATGGATTTTACAAGTCAGTTCTGGAGTTATCTGATTTTGCTGGTGACGGTGTTGAGCCTGGTTTATGTCATCGTACTGGCGTTTCGGAATCGCAAAACCACCTCTGGTATCAACGAAACGACCGGGCACGTCTGGGATGAGGATTTAACGGAATATGACAACCCGCTTCCGGCATGGTGGCTGTATCTGCTTTATCTGACGGTCATATTCAGTGCGGTTTACCTGGTGCTATATCCTGGCATGCTGCCAAACGGCGGCATTTTGAACTGGACCCAGACCGGACAGTATGAGGCCGAGGTTGCAGCAGCGAACGAAGCCTTTGCCGAGACCATGACCGCTTACCAGCAGGCAACCCCTGAGGAGCTGGCGAAGGACGTCCAGGCAATGAAAACTGCGGCCCGGCTTTTTTCACAAAATTGTGCGTTATGTCATGGAGTCGATGCACGCGGAGCGCCTGGCATTCCCAATCTGCGCGACGAAGACTGGATCTACGGAAATACACCCGAGATTATTCTCAAAACCATTCTTGAAGGAAGAACCGGTATTATGCCGCCCTGGGGAGAAGTGCTGGGCGGACGGGAAGCGAGCGAAGATGTCGCCAACTATGTACTTCAGTTTACCGGTGAGGTTGTCAACGCTGAAAGCGCCAAGCGGGGAGAGGCAAAGTACAAAACGGTCTGCATCGCCTGTCATGGGGCTGACGGCAAAGGAAATCAGTTGCTTGGTGGCATGGATCTCACTGACGACGTCTGGGTACACGGCGGTTCGTTCGAAGACATTGTCAATGTTATCGCGAACGGTGTAACCAATCACATGCCGGCTCATAAAGACATCATTGGCGAAACGAAGTCCAAGCTGCTGACCGGTTACGTACTCAGTTTGTCCAACTGACGTCTTACAGGTTCAACACACACCCCGGAACGGGCTACAATCGGGAAAGCCTTTCTCGCGAATCATCTATTTTGCCATCGACTTCTCCAAGTGGCTGATACCGAACATCAACTCTATCTTCATCATGAGAAGATTTATCCGCGCGAGGTGCACGGAAAGTTCGCCTTTTTTCGTCTGGCCGGCGTTGTCGGCTTGCTTGGAATCTATTTTCTGGTGCCATGGATTCCGTGGGGCGAAAGGCAGGCAGTGCTGTTCGATCTGCCGGAACGAAAATTTTTCATCTTCAATATGGTGATCTGGCCGCAGGATTTGTACTTCCTGGCAGCGTTGCTGGTGATCGCAGGGGTTGCGCTCTTTCTGTTTACTGCGCTGGCGGGTCGATTGTGGTGCGGTTTTTCCTGTCCGCAAACAGTCTGGACCGAGGTGTTCTTGTGGATTGAGCGAAAAGTGGAGGGCGACCGGGGCCGGCAAATGAAGCTGGACCGGGCGGAACTGTCCGTGAACAAGGTCTGGCGAAAAACTGTCAAGCATGCCGGCTGGCTGGCAGTATCGGTACTTACTGCAGTGACCTTTGTCGGGTACTTCAAGCCGATTGATGAGCTCTTGCGTGAGCTGGTGGGACTTACTTTGCATCCGTGGCCGCTTTTCTGGGTGGCCTTTTTTGTTGTTGCCACCTACGTTAATGCGGGCTGGATGCGCGAGCAGATTTGTCTATATATGTGCCCGTACGCACGGTTTCAGAGTGCCATGTTTGATTCAGATACGCTGATCATCTCCTATGACCCAGCGCGTGGCGAGCCGCGCGGTGCGCGAAAACGAGGCACAGACCCGCGTGCACAGGGGCTGGGGGATTGCATCAACTGCAAAATGTGTGTGCAGGCCTGTCCGACCGGTATCGACATTCGGGACGGTTTACAGTACGAGTGTATTGGCTGCGCTGCCTGTGTCGATGCCTGCGACGGGGTGATGGAAAAGATGAACTATCCGACAGGATTGATACGCTACACAACCGAGAATCTGCTGAACGGCCAACCGTCGCGGGTTATTCGTCCAAGAAGCATCATTTACTTTGTGATATTACTGGTGCTGATTTCCGGCGTTGCGTATGCAATGCTAAGCCGCGCACTGGTTGAAGTTGATATTTCACGAGATCGGAATGTGCTTTATCGGGCAGTCGAAAATGGTGCGATTGAAAATATCTATACAGTGCGAATTCTGAACAAGGATCAACGGGGTCACAGTTTTCAGATTGAGGTTTTAGGGTTGGATCAGCCCGAGCTTCTGATTGATTCTGAAAAGTTGACGACTCCTTCAGGCTCGCTCACGGACGTTACCTTGGCAGTGCGTGCGAAGGTTGATTTCACGGGCAGTGAGGAAATTACCATCCGCGTCGAAGCTGAAGACGATGCGCGGGTTTTTTCCGCAACAACGGCCAAGTTTATTGCGCCCTGAGCATCGGTAAGCACGTCAATTTTCAGGTCACCTGGCGAGCCGCAAAGAAATGGTACATTCTGCATCCAGCCCAAAACCTGAGTCGCGCTGGTACCGGGTGCCGATTGTCTGGATGGTCATTGGAATCCCGCTTTTTTCGGTTGTATTTACCCTGTCGATCGTGTGGATTTCAGTCAAGACATTTGATGGCGTTGTGGAAGATGACTACTACAGGAAGGGACTCGAAATTAATCGTGATCTGGCACGCGATCGGTATGCAAACAGCATTAATTTGCAAGCGTTCGGCAAGATTATCGGCGACAAGTTAAACGTTCAGTTTGAAAGCGATGTCGGTGAAGTCTGGCCTGACCGTCTGCAACTTGGGTTCTATCATCCAACTGTTGCTAACCGGGATGTTATTTTGGATCTCAGGCACACCAGTTCCGGTCAATATTCCGCATCGTTGTCTGCACTTGGTCACGGCAAGTGGAATGTAATCACGGGCACTGATGCGTGGCGACTGGAAGGCACTTTGTTTCACCCTGCCGCGATGGGGTTCGATCTCAGGCCGGTTCAATCAGTGCATGTCTCTCAGTGAACTATTTCCCATTGTCGGGTTCGTTGCGGGGCTGGTCGGTTCGGTCCATTGCGTTGCAATGTGTGGCGGGCTGGTGGGGGTCATATCCGAGTCAATGAACGCTTCTTTTCGAGGCGCGATCAAATTCTGGGGTAGCTACCACTTTGGCAGAATCACCAGCTACTCGGTCGCCGGCGTCGTAGTCGGCGGGGCAACTGGCCAGGTTGGTCAACTTTTTCCCATTGAGCGTTCCGAAATGATCGGATCGCTGATCGCGGGACTTCTGATGGTGATTCTTGGCGGACATGTGGCCAGGTGGTGGAATCTGCTGAGTATCATTGAACAGGCGGGCGGGCGTATTTGGCAGAAAGTTGTCCCCTTGTTTTCCAGATTCCTGTCGCCTAAGCTGTATCGACATGCCATCGTTGGGGGCTTATTGTGGGGCTGGATTCCCTGTGGACTGGTCTACTCGACACTGGTGGTGGCGGCTGCGACAGCAGACCCGGTCGCTGGTGGTCTGACTATGGCGGCCTTTGGTATTGGCACGCTGCCGATGCTGTTTGGCATGGGTGCGATGGCAGGTCAGCTGCAAAAGCTCAAGGGATTAACCTGGTTCAGGACGCTGATGGGGGTGACCCTGTGTATATTTGGCGTGGTCATTTTCCTTAGTATGGTGTCGCCCCATATCGGTCATCAGGCAATGTAGGAAAGCGCAGTCGGAATTGGCTGCATGGATTAATGGGTATGTAAATGAAAAAACGAAAACCAAGCATTGCTGCGGCAGGTTTACAGCACGAGACCAATCGGTTTTCACCAATTCCAACCACATTGGCCGACTTTGAAAGAGAGGACGGTTGGCCGGGGTTAACGTCGGGTTCGGACTTGTTCAGTGTCTTCCCCCAAATGAACATACCGCTTGGGGGATTTCTACGCTATGCCAGGGATCGGTTTGAGGTGGCGCCAATTCTGTGGGCAAGTGCGGAACCTGGCGGTTTGGTTGAAGATCACGCATTCGATGCGATTGTGTTGAGAATCCTCGACGAAATTGAAGCCGCGCTGCCGCTTGACGGAATTTACCTTGATCTGCACGGCGCGATGGTTTCCGAGTCCCATGAAGATGGTGAGGGAGAGCTGCTTGGGCGGCTGCGGGAACGGTTTGGCAGTGACATTCCCGTCGCTGTCAGCCTTGATCTGCACGCCAATGTTACACCCGAGATGGCCGCCGCCGCCGATGTCATGACGATTTTCAGGACTTACCCGCACCTGGATATGGCAAAGACCGGATACCGGGCCGGGGTATTGTTAGACGAGCAGTTATCGAAGGGTCGAAGACCTGTCTTTGCATATCGGCAGCTGCCGATGTTGATTCCGCTGCAATCACAGTGTACCGATTTGGAGCCCGCGCATTCGATTTATCAAATGGTTGCTGAAGCCAATTCACTTTCGGATGTTCATGCTGACATTGCCATGGG
>JAJDZL010000206.1 GCA_022824665.1 Gammaproteobacteria bacterium
GCAGTTGTATTTGCGTCGCATCAGGAAAACCTCAATGACCCGGTGTGAGTCAACTGATTCCCATAGTCCAAAAGCAGTCTTTTCCAACTGATGGCATAAATCCCTTCTTTTGAAAGGAATTCCCGAAAATCAAACTGATGAACTTGAATGGCATCGCATTCAGGAAATTTTTTCTTGAAGTATTTCAAATTCTTGGAAACACCTCTGAAGCGAAGCTTGCATTCGATGGCACAGACTGGCTGTTTGTTCTCCGTAATGATCAAATCGACTTCCCGGCCATCAATGTCCCGAAAATAAACGAGATCAACATCACGGCCCTCCCAATCTTGCAGAAAGTGAACCCACTTTAGCATGTGACTGGCGACCAGGTTTTCGAACCTGGTCCCTTCATCGTCTACTTCGGCCCAATTGAAGTGATAGTGCTTGCGCTCTTTTTTTACAGCCCTGATCTTTGGTGACCCTAACGGGGAAAGTCGATAAATCATATACATTCGTTCGAAAATATCTAACCAGCTCGAGACTGTCTTGTGTGCACAGCCAAGATCCTCCCGAAGCGCATTAATCGACAAGGGACTGCCGACCAGTTCAGGCAATCGCAACAGCAGCAACTCCATGGACGATATTTTTTGCGTCAACTCGAGATCTCTAATATCTTCATTCACTATTGTGCTTCGGGCTTCACGCATCCAACGGCTTGCCTGCCTTTGTGACCCAGATAAAAATGGCTCCGGAAATCCACCCAATGTCAGCAGGCTTTCAAAATCTGTTTGCGACTGAATATCGAGTTCATCCACAGTGAACGGATGCAATCGGTAATGGTGATATCGGCCCCGTAACGAGTCGCCAGAATGACGATAGTAATCAAGTCTCGCACTGCCAGTAATCAGGATTTTCGTTTGCTTTGAGTTCTTATCGTAGAAACCTTTGATGTAGTTTCGCCAATTGCCAAATTTATGAATCTCATCAAAAATCACAAATGATTCTACGGGAAATTTTTCTCTGAGAACGAATTCCCGATCTTCAATGTCATCCCAATTCAGGTATCGATGACCGACGGGTGCAATATTGAGTGACAGTGTTGTTTTTCCAACTTGTCGAGGACCGCCGATAAAAACCATCTTGCGGTTCAGGTCTTCAACTACATGGGATTCCAAATAACGCTGCATACCGCGATTTTACATGATTTTTAGACATCTGTCTAAATTACAGGTGAGTATTTTTGATTTGAGTCAAAAAATCACGTTCCTGTTTGTTGAATGGCCAATCGTCCGATACTGACGACCTCGACACTATTCGAAAACAATGACCGAACGGGCGACTTCTCCCCGCTTCATGTCTTCAAACCCTTCATTGATTTTCTCAAGTGGAATTCGCTTCGAGATCAGTTCGTCCAATTTAAGCTGTCCGCGCAGGTAAAAATCCACATAGCGAGGCATGTCAACCCGAAACCTGTTCGAGCCCATGTTTGAGCCTTGCAGGCGTTTGTCATTGATCAGCTGTGCCGCCTCAATCTCCATCATCTGACCCTCCGGTACCATGCCGACAATCGTCGCCACGCCGGATTGACGCAGCATATTAAATGCCTGTTCTGAAGTCTCCTTCCTGCCGAGGGCCTCGAATGAATACTCTACCCCACCACGGGTCATCTCCCTGACTAATTCAACCGGATCATCAGTACTGGCGTTAATGGTTTCAGTTGCGCCGAACTGCCTGGCTATTGCCAGTTTGGAATCCAGAACATCGATGGCAATAATCTCACCGGCGCCTGCAATCGCCGCACCATTGATCGCGCAAAGGCCAACACCACCACAACCGATCACCGCGACACTGGAACCGATTTCAATGCCTGCGGTATTGACCACTGCACCGACACCGGTCGTAACCGCACAACCAACCAGTGCAGCTCGGTCAAGCGGCATATCGGGACGAATCTTGACCAAAGCGTGCTCATGAATGAGCATTTGCTCAGCAAACGATGACAAATCATAAAACTGATGGATGGTCTTACCGCCTTGCGACAGGCGAGGCGGGGCATCGGCAGCTCTCGCGGTTTCCGGGTTTACACAACTGAAAAGCCGCCCTGTTACACAAAACTCACAATGCCCGCAAAACACTGAGAGACACGTAATCACGTGATCGCCGGGTTTGACGTAGCTTACCTCAGAGCCGACTTTCTCTACGACACCTGCCGATTCGTGTCCAAGTATCGTCGGTACCGGCGTCGCGTAATAACCATCGATATAGTGCAGATCAGAGTGGCAGATTCCAACCGCGGCGGTGCGAATCAGCACTTCGCGCGAACCCGGATTTGAAATATCAACCTGCTCAATTGTAAGTGGCTGATGTGGTTCTCGAAATATCGCTGCTTTCATGTTCAATCACTTACCTTGTATCTGTTAACCCGATGGTTTGCAAAACATTCTTTGTCCTTATCCGGAAAATCGACATAACGCTACGCAAGTTAAAAATTTTCCAATCAAATTGACCGCACCAAATTGCGCTGTCCAACTGACCAATCTCAGCCCCCCTTATGCGCAAGAAATCACGGTTGAGTCAAATTGACTCCAACACCTGAAACAACAGTTTGAAGCGCAAAGGATATGGAACATTCTATGCGCACCGCGAGTTTCTTACTGTAAAATTTTCGCTGAACAATGGAGCATGCCGAGGTCAATTGGCTGATGAAGTTAATGCGAACAGTGCTGTTTTCTAAAACAAAACTATTTTGTCATTCCGCTCAAGTTGTTGCAACGACAGATTTACCAAACGACATCAGAAAATTTGACTGATCTACACTTCATCGTTGAGTTTTATGCTACGTAGCCCACTTCACGACCTGCATATTGAACTCGGCGCGAGAATGGGGCCTTTCGCAGGCTTTGAAATGCCGCTTTGGTACCCGGCAAAGACGGTTGCCGAACACAAACATACCCGCTCCCAGGCAAGCCTTTTTGACATCTCCCACATGGGTCAGGCCAGCATCATTGGCGAGGATTCCGCCACTGAACTCGAACGGCTGATTCCAACTGATCTCAAGGCACTGCCAACTTTCAAGATGCACTACTGCTGCTTCACCAACGAAGAGGGTGGCATCCTTGACGATTTTGTGATCACCAGTCTGGGACAGGACTATTTTGTCGTGATTAACGCCGCCCGCAAGGAACATGATCTCGCCTATTTGAGATCCAACATCAAGAAGTCCGCGGTGCTTGAACACACCGAAAACGCATTGATTGCATTGCAGGGACCAAAGGCAACGGAAGTTCTCAGAAGACTGACGCCCGAGATTTGCGATCTTAATTTCATGACTATGGGAGAATTTCCGATTAAAGGTGTGCCCTGCATCGTCAGCCGTTCCGGTTACACCGGTGAAGACGGTTTTGAAATCTCAATGGCCGCGGAAACCGCAATGCAGCTCGCCCGCGAGTTACTGAATGAACCCGAAGTAATGCCAGCCGGACTGGGCGCCAGAGACTCGCTCAGACTCGAAGCCGGTTTGCGGCTCTATGGATATGATATGGATACGACGACAACGCCAGTCGAAGCCGGCATTCAGTGGACAATCTCCAAGACACGCCGCGCAGGGGGCGAACGCGCCGGCGGCTTTCCGGGCGCCGACGTGATATTGAGTCAGTTGGCGAACGGCGCGCAGCGCCGCTTTGTCGGCCTGCTTCCCGAGGGACG
>JAJDZL010000112.1 GCA_022824665.1 Gammaproteobacteria bacterium
ACGGCAGAATAATCTGAGTGGTACAAACAGCGACGATGGCAACAAAAACTACAAACGCGGCATCGTCAGCAACACGGCAGCAATCACCACTGAGTTGGAAATTCAGCAAGATGAATTCGGATTTTTTACCAGAGCGCATGGTTTTCTTGATTACGAGAATCAGAAAGGAAACCGTGTTCGAACACCGTTATCCGAAGATGCAAAAAACATAGCCGGTAAAGACATTAAGGTGCTGGATGCTTATGTTTATGGTGGATTCGATTTGCAGGGTCGCCTTTTGGACGTGCGGCTTGGTTCTCAAGTACTGAACTGGGGTGAGAGCACGTTTATTCAAAACGGAATTAATGTCATCAATCCATTTGATGTCAGCCGACTTCGAACGCCTGGATCTGAGTTGCGCGATGCCTTAGTCCCTGTTCCGATGATTTCTGCTTCGATGGACGTCACGCCGAACCTCACGGTTGAAGGCTTTTATCAATTCGACTGGAAGAAAACAGAAATCGATCCAGTAGGTACATATTATTCGACCAATGACTATGTTGGTGCTGGCGGAAGATACGCGTATTTGACAATTGATCCCACCATAACTGACAGAGGAAGATCTCTTGGGCTGCTGGCAGATGCAATCAATGCAAATCCAATCTTGGGACCTGCACTGGGTGACTATAGACTTAAAATGCACGACCCTCATTTTCTTGCTGTTGAACGTGCGTCCGATAACGAGGCAAAAGATGAAGGTCAATGGGGTGTCGCATTTCGCTACTTTGCTGAAGAGTTGAACGACACCGAATTCGGGCTGTACTTCATTCGAAATCACAGCCAGTTCCCTGTCGCCAGTGGTCGTGTGACTTCGAGCGAAAACTTCAAAATAATTGAGAAAATGGAAGAAGACATAACGGATCCCCAGAGACTATCAGTATTAGTGCCAATGCTGAGACCGGTAATGCTAATTCGCGGGTTGGACCCAACCAACGCTGAAGAAAGCAGAGAGTTTGCTGAAGCATTCATACAGGGATTGTTAGTCGATCGATTTGCAAAAACATCAAACTACTTTGTCGAATATCCTGAAGACATAACAACAATCGGGTTGAGTTTCAATACCGCACTTGTTAATAGCGGCTGGGCTCTGCAAGGCGAATATTCTCATCATTCAGATGTGCCATTACAAATAGAAGAACAGTCCTTGTTCACTAAAGCTTTGCTCCCTCTTTGCCAACTATCCACCGATCCAGACAGCAGATGCCCGCCAGGTATCGATCCGAACGCCATACTTGGCAAGGGTAATCAGCAAGGCTATCTGCAAGGTTACGTAAGAAGAGATATCAGTCAACTGCAGATTACTGCAACAAAGATTTTTGGCTCAGTACTCGGTTCCGACAGCACCGGGTTCGTCGGTGAGATTGGTGTTGCGCACGTTCACAATATGCCCGATCCAAAAATCATACCGCTCGAAACAGGTGGTGCTGGCGATGGTTTTGCAGGTGCGACCTCTTACGGATACCGAGGCGCACTCTGGTTTGACTATAACAACGCAATTGGTGCGGTTAAGTTGAGCCCGTATTTTCAGTTTCTACATGACGTTAACGGTACTACCCCGGCTCCGGGTGGCGCCTTTCAGGATGGCAGAAAAGTTTATACGATCGGTTTGGCAGCAAACTATCTCGACCGTTGGACTGCTGATATCAGTTATACGGCACATTCCGGTCCGAATAACTCCCTCAGAGACCGGGATTTTCTGTCAATGTCAATCAGCTATTCGTTCTGAACAGGGATTGGGGAGGAACAAAATGAAAGAACTTGGAATTAAAACTGGTGTTTTTCTGCTGTTGGCCTGGTTTTCTGTGTCAGCTAATGCAGAGTTAACGCCTGCACAAATCGAACGGCTCGGCAACGACCTCACGCCGCTTGGTGCAGAACGTGCCGGGAACGCAGCCGGAACCATACCGGAATGGACCGGTGGTATTCAAACACCACCCAAAGGTTATCAAATCGGCGAGCATCATCGGGATCCGTTCGCGGACGATCAGATTTTGTTCACGATCGATTCAACCAACATGGACGAGTATCGCGATCATCTGTCTGCCGGTCATCAGGTGATGCTGGAAACCTATCCAAGTTTCAGCATTAATGTTTATCCGACGCGGCGAAGTGCCTCTGTACCGCAGCGGATTTACGATGCGACACGCAGCGCCGCTGCAACCGCAACACTGGAAGACAATGGCAACGGCGTGGCCAATGCAGTGATCGGCATACCTTTCCCCATTCCGGAAAACGGGCTCGAAGTAATGTGGAATCACCTGCTGCGCTATCGCGGTGAAACAGTCGAATGCATGATGGGCCAGGTGGCAGTTACAACAGGGGGCGATTTTACTGTCGTAAAGATTCTGGTTCAGGCAGAGCTAAGATACTCTTTGCCCGATATGACAGAAGCAAAGCTCGACAACACAATGATGTATGTCAAGCAAAAAGTGCTTGCGCCAACCCGTCTCGCTGGTGGAATTCTGTTGGTTCATGAAACGATGAACCAGGTGATCGAACCACGCAAGGCGTGGACCTACAACCCGGGCCAGCGGCGCGTACGGCGCGCGCCAAATGTTGCCTACGATAATCCGGGGACAACGTCGGATGGACTTAGAACCTCCGATCAGTTCGACATGTTCAACGGTGCGGTGGACCGTTATGACTGGAAGCTGGTCGAAAAGCGCGAACTGTATGTTCCCTACAATTCATATCGCCTGCATAGCGATCAGCTCAAATTTACCGATATTCTGACGCCTTTTCACGTAAATCCCGAACACCTGCGATATGAACTGCACCGCGTTTGGGTCGTCGAAGCAACACTGAAAGAAGGCGCGAGTCACGTCTACAAGCGACGCACCTTCTATGTCGATGAAGACTCATGGCAGATACTTCTGGCTGACAGCTACGATGCTCGCGATCAGCTGTGGCGGGTGTCTGAAGGCCATGTTGTAAATTTTTATGAGAAGCCGTTAATCTGGCCAACTCTGGAAGTTCATACCGACTTACAGGCCCGTCGCTACCTCGCACTCGGTTTGGACAATGAATTCCCAATGTGTACCTGGGACGAGGAGTCGAAGGAAAGAGACTTTACACTTTCCGCACTCCGTCGAGAAGGACGTCGGTAGCCTTTGCATGCTGTAGCGGCTTTCGATTGATAGTAGGCGTAAATATACGCAGATACTGCGTTGAACGCGGCGTCCGCATCTGGCGAGTGTTGCTGATCGGGCTAAGTCTGCTTGCATTTGACTCTGTCAACGCCGATGCGGAATCGTCCCGACCGGCAAAACTCGCTGCACAATCATTGCTTCTCGATGTAACGTTCGCGGGGTCCAGGGTTACCGCAGTCGGTGAGCGCGGGCATATTCTCGTGTCTGATGATTTTGGCCGCAACTGGACCCAGGTTGAATCACCGGTCAATGTTCTTTTGACAGCAATTAATATGTATGACGACAAACTGGGATTTGCTGTTGGCCATGACGCAGTAATTTTGCGCACCGAAGACTCGGGCGACTCCTGGCAGTTGATACACCATGCTCCCCTTGAAGAGCGGCCACTGCTTGATGTGTGGTTTGCATCTGCTGAACACGGATTTGCGATTGGTGCATACGGCTACTTTCTGTCGACACAAGACGGCGGGCAAACCTGGCATTCGCAAATGATCAGTGACGCTGATTTTCACTTAAATGCGCTAGCTGCTGATATCCATCCAGTCATTTATATCGGTGCGGAAGCCGGTGTGGCTTATCGTTCAGCTGATGCCGGTGAAAATTGGCGCGAATTATCGACGCCCTACTCTGGCTCCTGGTTCGGCAGCCTGTCGATACCGCCTGATTCAGTCTATCTAAGTGGTCTTCGAGGCAGTTTGTATCGATCAGCGGACGGCGGCGGATTATGGGAAGAAATTGAGACAGGAACTACCGCAACGCTAACGGGTATTGAACGATCGTCGAGCGGTGATATTTTTGTTACCGGACTTGATGGCGTATTGCTGATCAGCCGTGATGGCGGTCAAAACTTTACCTTAAAACAATTTCCAGACAGGTTAGGGATATCGGCTGCTGCATCATTACCGGATGGAAACCTGATTCTGGTCGGTGAATTCGGTTTTCGGCATCTTGACAGTAACGAATTGATCAATTGACTGTAGCAACTGCTTCTTGTATTGAGTCTTTTGTTGGTACCCGTCCCAGCGACAAGCGAGTTTGTGACATCTATGTGCAATAAATCGTAGAGTTTTGTTTGTGCGCTGATTTATTGAGTTCATGCCTTTTTCAATTAACCATCATTTGAGGCTGCGGACTGTATGAGTGCGATGTTTGAAAAAGCCCTGTTTGAACATAGAGCGTGGGTCATCGCGGTTTTTTTGACAGCAACCCTGGCAATGGGATGGTTTGCGAGCAGACTCCACGTTGA
>JAJDZL010000077.1 GCA_022824665.1 Gammaproteobacteria bacterium
ATACCGGCACGCCGGTACGAAATGAAATCATCGCTGTGGCACGCGACAAGGCGCCCGCGCAAAAAAAGCGGACCGAACCGCTGAATTTGTTGGTGATTGGCGGCAGTCAGGGTGCTCAGGCGCTGAACCAGACTTTGCCGGCAGTCCTTAAGGATCAGCCTTCCGGACAGTGCCCCAATGTGCTTCATCAGGCAGGCAAAGGATGGGCGAGCGAAGTTCACGAGGTCTACGCGGCAACGGGGATTGAAGCTGAGGTGCGCGAGTACATTGATGATATGCCGAGTGCTTATCGCTGGGCCGATATCGTGGTGGCAAGGGCCGGGGCGATGACCATTGCGGAAATATCAACAGTCGGTCTGGCAGCCATCCTGGTTCCCTATCCGCATGCCGCGCGCGACCATCAGCGTGCCAATGCACGGGTGCTGGAGCGTACGGCCAGTGCAATTGTCTGTTTACAGGGTGAGGGCTTCAAGGACCGGCTGCGCGCGCAGTTGAACAAGCTTACCGGCGACCGCGCCCTGATCGGGGAGTTATCCGATCGAATTCGTTCACACGCAAGACCCGATGCAACTGCAGCGGTGGTTGCGTGCTGCATGGAAGTCCTGGAGCGTTAAACTCATGGCTGATAAGTACGGTCAAATGCTGCAGATAGATTGCGACGGCTTAACTGGCGAGCTCAGGCACGATGAGCCGATGAGCCGTCATTCGAGCTGGCGAACCGGCGGTTCAGCCAGTTGGTTTTATAAGCCGAGTGACATTGATGATCTTGGCCGCTTCCTGAACAGACTGCCCAAGGAAACCCGGATCGCGTGGTGCGGACTTGGCAGCAACCTTTTGGTACGCGATGGCGGCTTTGACGGGGTGGTAATATCGACCCACAAAGCGCTAAAAGCGTTGTGGCTGACTGAGAAAAACGGCATTTACGCCGAAGCCGGTGTGCCGGGTGCCAAACTGGCCAAGTTTGCCGCGAAGAACTCACTTTGTGGTGCCGAATTCATGATCGGCATTCCTGGCACCGTGGGCGGTGCGCTTTTCATGAACGCAGGCTGCTTTGGCGTCGAGACCTGGCAGATCGTCCGCCATGCTGACACCATCAATCGCAAAGGTGAAACGCTGCGTCGTGCGCCGAACCAGGTTCGTTGGGGCTATCGCTCGGTTGAGATTGACGCGCTGGAATGGTTCACGGGTGCGGAATTTGAGCTGACGCCCTGCAAAACTGAGCACGGGCAGGGGAAAATCAGGAATTTCCTCAAAAAAAGAGCCGCGACACAGCCGGTTCAGACGGCCAATGCAGGCAGTGTGTTCCGCAATCCAAACGGCGACTATGCCGCCCGCCTGCTCGATGCTGCGGGTCTTAAGGGATATGCGATCGGCGCAGCCCGGGTGTCTCCGGTGCATGCAAACTTTATCGAAAACACCGGCCACGCCAGTGCTTGCGATATCGAATTATTAATTGACCACATGACTGAACGAGTTGATGCATTACATGGAATTCAGCTTGAGCTCGAAGTCAAAATCATTGGAGAGAAAGCGCAACAATGAACACCAACGATGAATTCAACACAGTGCGAACGCGGCAGCCGGAAGGATTCTATTCGGGAACCGGCTCTGTTCAACAGCCGAAAAGCAGGCGCAAAACAACGTACCTGCTGTCGGTGGTGCTATGCTTCTTTATGCTGACTTTGTTCGGCATCGATTATGTGCTTCAGCCGCAACGGTTTCCCACCAAGCATATCGATGTCATTGGCAATCTGGCAAACACATCGTCGAGCCAGGTGGTCGCGGCAGTTGCAAAGGTTTCCGCAAACAATATCTTGCGGGTTGATATTGCCAAAGCCGCCGAGGCCGCACAGTCTCTGCCCTGGGTGGAAGGGGCAACCATTCGGCGCGTTTGGCCGGATACGCTGCAAGTGCAGGTCAACGAGCGGGTGATTCGTGCGCGCTGGAATGAGAATGAATTTCTTGACCAAATCGGCACGCCTTTTTCACTGCCGGACTTCCACGATACAGAACTGCCAAGTCTGATTGGACCGCATGATTCAGCCCAGGCTGTACTGGCCGCCTATGTTGACTGGAATCGATCGCTGGCGAGCGTCGGCTTGGAAATCAGGTCAATAAAGCTCACCGAGCGCGGCAGTTGGGAAATGCTGGTCAGCCAGACCATCAACGCGGATGGCTACGCGGGCTATGATGATCAGGCGATCAGTACGTCGTCGCTCAAAGTCATCGTCGGCAGCGGCAATATTGTCAAGAGTATTGAGCGCTTTTTCAAAGTCTATTCTGAGGTCTTTGAGCCCGTACATGACGAGGTGGCGATCATTGATCTTAGGTATCCGGATGGCGTCTCGGTGACTTGGAAGAATGCACCGCCAAAAATAACGGGAAGCCTGACAGTTTCAAGCTCTTAAAACTTAATCCATCGAACAAAAAACAATGAAAAACGGAATCGAAACGGGAAACGGCCGCTTGGTGGGCCTTGATTTAGGGACTTCAAATGTTTCATTTGTGGTCTGTGAAGAACAGCCCGAGCGTGGCATTGAGCTGCTTGGCATTGGTGTGCGGCCATCGCAAGGCATGCAAAAGGGCATGGTGTCAAATATTGACACACTGGTTGATTCCATTGTGGAAGCAAAGTCGGTTGCCGAGCAAATGGCAATGTGCGAAATCGACCGGGTGTTTGTCGGCATTACCGGGTCACATATTCGCGGCACAAATTCCACCGGTGTCGTTGCAATTCGTGGTGCGGAGGTTACCGAAAATGACATTGAACGGGTTTCCGAATCCGCTCAGGCAGTGCCGATTTCGAGCAACGAGATGTTGCTTCACACAATATCGCAGCAGTACATCATCGATGGACAGCCAGGTATTCAACACCCGCTTGGCATGTGCGGGGTTCGGCTTGAAGCCAAGGTCCACGTGGTTGCCGGCAGCGCAAGTCCGATTGAGAACATTCTTAAATGCGTGCGGCTTTGTGATATTGAAGTGGAAGGCGTGATTTTGAATCACATTGCATCCGGTCAGGCAGTACTCTCAGACGACGAAAAGACACTTGGGGTCGCAATGCTGGATATTGGTGAGGGCACCACAGATCTTGCCTTGTACAGCGAAGGCTCGATTGTTCATTCGGCAACCTTTCCGTTCGCGGGTATTCATATCACACAGGACATTGCGGTTTCTCTGCACACGCCGACAGAAGAAGCAAATCGAGTCAAGAAACACTATGGCAGTGCGATTTCGCGCAACATGGGCAGTGACGAGACGTTTGAGCTCATTGTCATTGGTGACTCCCAACCTAGCCGCGCGCACCGCAGGTATCTCGCCGAAGTAATCGAAGCGCGGCTGGAGGAAATTTTCCTGATGGTTCGTGAACACCTGCAGAAGTCCGGGCAGACCGAACTGATTCGCGCCGGTCTGGTGCTGACCGGCGGCACGTCCAAAATGGTGGATATCAGTCGGCTGGCCAATCGAATTTTGAATGTTCCGGTCAGACTCGGAACCGCGAACTATTCGGGTGAACTGAGCGAGCTGGTCAAAGACCCAGGCTATTCGACCGGTATCGGCTTGTGTGAATATGGCCATTTCCTGCGCCGGGAAGGGACTGATCTTATCAACAAGGAACGGCAGGAAGTATCGGAGGGAATGAAACACAGGGTGTCAGGCGCATTTCGAAAACTGTTTATGCGCGAGCACCCCAGCGTATATCAGTCGCATTCACAATGAGGATGCATGCGTTCAGCGAACACCCCCGTTTTCAACGATAGCATTTTGGATAACAGACAGGATACAGAACAAATCAACACTGAAGTAAAGAGGTACGACCATGAAACTGACAAACAAAAGATTCGTTTTACACACCGACGATGCACTTCAACAAGGCGCCCGAATCAAGGTGATTGGAATCGGCGGCGGTGGTAGCAATGCAGTTGACCATATGGCAACTGAAATAATTGAAGGTGTTGACTTCTACGTTGCCAACACCGATGCCCAGGCACTGGCCCGGGCACAGACGAGCAACAAGATTCAGTTCGGTACAAATACGACGCGGGGTCTGGGAGCCGGATTTGATCCGCAAAAAGGTCAGGCTGCTGCGCTGGAGGACAGGCAAAAACTGCTGGAAAATGTTGTTGATGCCGAGATGGTATTTATCACTGCGGGTCTTGGTGGAGGCACCGGGACGGGTGCTGCGCCGATCGTCGCACAGGCGATCAAGGAGCGCAATCCAGAGGCGCTGGTGGTTGCGGTTGTGACCACACCGTTTTCGTTTGAAGGCGAGCGACGCATGGAATTCGCCAGGGCCGGTGTCGAGGAGCTTAAACAATCCGTAGATTCGATGATTTCTATTTCCAACGACAAGATTCTGCAAGGTGATGTATTTTTGAATGAAGCCTATGGCGCCGCGAACGATGTTCTGCTCAATGCGGTGCGGGGCATCGCGGATGTCGTCGTGCAAACCGGATTCATTAATGTTGATTTTGCCGATGTTCAGACTGTCATGGCTGAAGCCGGCGAGACAATGATGGGACATGGACGGGCAAAAGGCGAAGGTCGCGCGCGCATTGCGGCGAGCAGAGCACTCGCCAATCCATTGCTCGAGGACATTGATGTGTCGCAGGCCAAGGGTCTGCTGGTTAATGTAACTGCCAGCTCCAACATTTCATCAAATGAGTTCAAGGAGATCGGCAACGTCATCCAAAGCGCAACATCGAACGCTCCGTCAGTGATTACCGGCCTGGTGTTTGATGAAGACGTTGGTGACGAAATTCGGGTAACAATTATCGCCAGTGGATTACACTCTGCGACAGCCGAGAACGTCACTCAAGCTGAGTCGGATGCTGCTGTAGAGGAAGCAGACCACATTGAGTCTGCCAGCGAGGTGGAATCCAACCATGAAGCGGCCAACGGTCAAATCGAGCCCGACGCCTGGACACAGCCAGACGCAGCTGATGAAGATGTGGCGCAGGCTGCCGAGGCCGAGGCAGATGTGAGTGAGCCCACGGAACATCAACCTGTAAACGATGTCACAGACGACGACGGGTTGGAAGCTGTCGAGCGGGCTGATGAGCTTGCTGAACGGGGCAATCCGGACGACGAACGTGAACAAATCGTTGAGGAGTACTTCCCCAGTGTTTTCAGAAGCCGTGGCCGTACATCCCCAGGCGCTTATCAGAACGGTAACGGATACGCGGAACTTTCAGAATAACCGACGATTACAATATTGGCATCAGCGCAACGGACTGTACGACGTAAGATGAGCTCCAAGCACCGATTGCCAATTTTAGTGGCTGATTCGCCCCTTTTTGTGATGCAGGATATAGCGTATTCGAGCCCGGCTGAGTGCCTGGAAAGCGACCTGGTTACTCGAAATTTTCTGAATGAACAGGCGAAATCATTTGAACTTGGTGAATTTCCCTGCAATACAAAAAATCGTATTGGTATCATTATTATGTATACAATTGGTAGGTGATTTTATATACAATGTATACAGATTCTTGGAACAGGGGATCCTTTTTGCGACGATCAGTCAAAACTCAATTTAAACATCAGTTAACAGAACTTTACCATACAGTTCAGCAGTGGCTACTGTAGTGGTGTTTTTTGGTGAGAAAAATTGACTCATACTATAATCCGTAGCGACGGAATTTCAAAGGTAAAACTATGATTGAACAAAGAACCCTAACGAATGTGATTACAGGAACAGGTGTCGGTCTGCACAAGGGCGTGAAGATCTGTCTTACCTTAAACCCTGCTCCAGTAAACACGGGGATTGTTTTTCGGCGAGTTGACCTGGACCCGGTTGTTGAAATTCCGGCACGGGTAGAGAACGTATCCAGCACCCGATTGTCAACGACAGTGGGGTGTGATGGTATCGAAGTGTCCACGGTTGAACACCTGATGTCTGCATTTGCCGGACTGGGTGTTGACAATGCTTATGTCGATGTTACTGCAGGTGAGGTGCCAATCATGGACGGCAGCTCGCATCCGTTTGTATTCCTGATGGAATCCGCCGGGCTTGAGTTGCAGAATGCACCGAAGAAGTTTATCCGGGTCAAAAAGACAGTCCGGGTACAGGAAGGCGATATGTGGGCCAAGCTTGAACCCTACCACGGTTTCAAAGTTTCCTTTGTCATTGACTTTGATCACCCGGTGCTGAAGAACTCCAATCAGAAAGTAGAAATTGACTTTGCGACGACATCGTACAAGAACAATATCTCGCGAGCTCGCACATTCGGGTTTATGTCTGATCTGGAGAATCTGCAGGAAGCCGGACTGGCTCAGGGTGCCAGTTTCAAAAATGCCATCGTAATGAATCGGTACCATGTTCTGAATGAGGACCAGCTGCGCTATAGCGATGAGTGTGCGCGGCACAAGGTGCTTGACGCAATTGGTGATATTTACCTGCTGGGCCATCCGCTGATTGGCGCTTTTTCAGCATATAAGTCAGGACACTACCTCAACAATCGGCTGCTGGTTGCCCTAAAGCAGGACACCAGCACTTGGGAATTGGTTGATTTCGAGCGATTCGAGGACATGCCAGCTTCCATTCTGCGGCCGGTTGCGGTTCCCGCGTAAGGACACCCATTACATCCACTTTCCCGCTAACGCCGAGCATTCGGCTGCGGGATTCAATTTGGCAGTCTTCAACACTGCTCAAATCGTGCTACTTTCCGGATGAATCGATCTTGCTCAATCGTTCGAAGGTTTTTCTGGTTCGCGGATTCGAAGCGTTTTGCGCAATCTCAGCAAACAGCTTTTGAAGTCTGGGAGTCATGACTCGCGTGGGCGAGTCTGGCCGGGGAGTTTCCGCTGCGCGGTGTACTCGTGGCGTTGGCTGGCTGGCTGGCAGGGTGACCTGAATCGTCATTTGCCGCAAGTCCTTGTATCCCAAATCCCGTAATCGCTTGAGAATAGTTGTCTGGTTATTGAGCAGCGCGTGGGCCCAGGTCGGTGAGGTGACCGCGACCGCGAGCACTTCGTTATCAAAACTCACCCGGGCCGTACTGTCAGCGATATTGTCGCCGGCAGCCGCGGTCCAGTCGCGAAATAATTTGGATTCAGTAAACTTTTCCGGCCTGGCAGGCAGGTCCAGGTCCGAGAGAATTTTAGAAAGTTTTGAATAATTTGGATCGGTCACAGGAATCGGCGAAGTCAGCGTGAATTTTCAATACAATAATAGCCTTTAAGGGTTGCATTCGCAGCTTGAACCCCTATTTTATGTCGTATCAGCAAGGCTCATTATCTGACAGACTGCCGGACCGCTCCAATTGTGGTGCTGACTTGGACAGTGCCGTGTTTGCAAAAAAATGCAGCTCGAAGCAGATCGGCGAACGTACATGATTATTGAAAGAAAGCGGATTTCAATTTCCGTCTAACCATGCAAACAGCAACGACCAACAAAATCTGGATTGTTCAGGTCCGATGATTTCAAAAACGTTATCCAAAGTATTCGGCAGTCGCAATGAACGTTTGCTGAAGGAGCTGTCCAAGACTGTTCGGACGATCAACGGACTTGAGTCCGGGATGCAGGCGCTGTCGGACGAACAACTGGCGGCAAAAACACCGCAGCTTAGAGAAAAACTGGCCGCTGGTGCGAAGGTCGAAGACATATTGCCGGAAGCATTCGCGGTTGTCAGGGAAGTTTCGAGTCGGGTGCTCGATATGCGACACTTCGACGTACAGCTGATTGGCGGAATCGTTTTACACCGGGGCAAGATTGCTGAAATGCGCACCGGGGAAGGCAAGACGCTGGTGGCAACACTGCCGGTGTATCTCAACGCACTGGCGGGACATTCCGTTCACATTGTGACGGTCAACGATTATCTTGCTCGACGCGACGCCGATTGGATGGGGCACATCTACTCGTTCCTGGGTATTTCGGTGGGTGTTGTGGTACCGAATATGAGTCCAGACGCGAAGCGCGAGGCGTACGCGTGTGATGTCGTCTACGGTACGAATAATGAATTCGGATTTGACTACCTGCGTGACAACATGGCGTTTAGCGCAGCTCACCGGGCGCAGGGAAAACTGACCTATGCGATTGTGGACGAGGTTGACTCGATATTGATCGATGAGGCCAGAACGCCACTGATTATCTCCGGCGCAGCAGAGGACAGCACGGCGCTCTACATGCAGATGAACGCGATTGTGCCAAAGCTCACCAAACAGCTCGAAGAAGAAGGTCCGGGAGACTTCAGCGTTGATGAGAAGACCCGGCAGGTTTACCTGACCGACGAGGGGCACGAAAATGCCGAGCAGCAGCTGGCCAACGCGGGGCTCCTGCCTGAAGGTACCGGACTTTATGATTTTTCCAACGTTAGCCTGGTTCATCACCTGATCGCGGCACTGCGTGCCAACTCGCTCTTTCAGCGCGATGTCGATTACATCGTACACGAAGGCCAGATCGTTATTGTTGATGAATTTACCGGCCGCATGCAGCCGGGACGGCGGTGGTCTGACGGTCTGCACCAAGCGGTTGAAGCCAAGGAAGGTGTTCGGGTACAGCGGGAAAACCAGACACTCGCATCGATCACCTTTCAGAACTATTTCAGGCTGTTCGACCGTTTGGCCGGGATGACGGGTACTGCGGATACTGAAGCGGAAGAATTTCAGCAGATCTACGGGTTGGAAGTTGTCGTTATTCCGACACATATGAACATGGTGCGCACTGATCACTCCGACCTGGTCTATCGAACGACGGCCGAGAAATTCAAGGCAATCGTTGAAGAAATTGAGGAGCGACGCAGCAACAACCAGCCAATCCTGGTTGGCACAGCATCAATCGAGACATCCGAGTATCTGGCCGGTCTGCTTAAACGCGCGGGTGTACCACACGAGGTGTTGAACGCCAAACAGCACGAACGCGAAACAAAAATCATTGCTCAGGCCGGACAGCCGGCCGCCGTTACGATTGCAACCAATATGGCTGGCCGAGGTACCGATATCGTACTGGGCGGCAACCTGGAGATGGAACTTCGCGAGCTTGGTGAATCAGCCGATGCGGCCAAGGTTGAACGCGTCAGGTCGGACTGGCAGACGCGGCACAATACTGTTGTTGCGGCCGGCGGACTACATGTGCTGAGTACGGAACGGCACGAATCCCGCCGAGTTGACAATCAGCTGCGGGGACGATCCGGCCGACAGGGTGACCCGGGTTCAAGTCGATTTTATCTGTCCCTGGAAGATAACCTGCTCAGAATATTTGCTTCGGACAAGATGTCGGGACTGATGGAGAAGCTCGGGCTTGAAGACGGCGAGGCCATTGAGCACGCCTGGGTAACCAAGGCAATCGAGAATGCCCAGCGGAAGGTTGAAGGGCGCAACTTTGATATTCGCAAACAGTTGCTTGAGTTTGATGATGTTGCCAATGAGCAGCGCAAGGTTGTCTATGAGCAGCGCAATTTTCTGATGGATTCCGACGAGGTTACAGGTGCCATTGAAGAGATGCGGGCGGAATCCGTCGAATCAATCGTTAACTCATGCATTTCGCCGGACTCGAATGACGAACAGTGGGACCTGGATTTATTGAGCAAGGAAGTCGAACGCGATTTTGGTGCCCGGTTGCCGCTTGCCGAGTGGCTGGAAGCTGAGCCGGAACTGAGTCAGGAAAGCCTGATAACCAGAATAGATCAGGCGGTTGCCGCGCACTACGAAACGCGCATCGATGTGGAAAACGCGGCCGAGCTGCGCGCAGTCGAAAAAGCGGTCATGCTGATGGTATTGGACAATACCTGGAAAGACCATCTGTCAAATATGGACTTTTTACGCCAGGGGATTCACTTGCGCGGCTATGCGCAGAAAAACCCCAAGCAGGAGTACAAGCGTGAAGCGTATGAGATGTTCTCTGTCATGCTGTTCAATGTTCGCCAAGAGATCGTCCGGCTGCTGTACCGACTGGAAATCAAGCCATCACAGGATGTCGAGCAGATATCTCGTCGGGAATCGCAACCTGCAGCAGCCAAGCTGAACTATATTCACTCAGAATCACAGTCAGCACTGGGTGAGAGTGCGTTGCCGACCCCGCAGCCAGCGAGCTCCGCGACCGTGAAGACTTACGTGCGAGAAGATCGAAAAATCGGGCGCAACGAACGCTGTCCCTGCGGCTCAGGCAGAAAGTACAAAGTTTGTTGCGGCAAGGCGGCTTGAACATGGCTGTCGGGTTGGAATCTCCCGGGCCGATCAAGGCGATTTCAGGTGTACGCATCGGCGCGGTGGATGCGGGGCTTCGCAAATCCAGCGGTGAAGACCTCGTGGTTTTCGAGATCTCGGAGTCGTCCAGCATTGCCGGTGTGTTCACCAGCAACAGGGCGCGTGCGGCGCCGGTTGAGGTTGCAATGGAGCACTTGCAAAGCGCAGGTGCACGCCACTTGGGCGGGCGGCGCGCATTGGTTGTCAATAGCGGCAATGCGAACGCCGGACTTGGCGAGGCAGGTCTTGAAGACTGCCTGACTGTGTGCCGAACGGTTGCCGCAGCACTCGATATTCCAACCGCTGCGGTACTGCCGTTTTCGACCGGGGTGATCGGCGAGCGGCTGGCGCTGTCGAAGTTTACCACACACATTGGCGATTGCATCAATGCGCTTGACGAGGACAACTGGCTGGCGGCTGCCCGTGCAATCATGACAACGGATACGATTCCAAAGGCCGTCTCGAGAACACTCCGCCTAGACGGCGACAGGCAGGTTTGTATTACCGGAATTGCGAAAGGCTCGGGTATGATCGAACCCAATATGGCAACGATGCTGGCGTTCGTCGCGACCGATGCAGCGCTCAAGCCTGATGAACTGCAGGCGCTGCTCAGCACCGCAGTCGATGACAGCTTTAACGCAATTACGGTTGACGGCGATACCTCAACAAACGATTCATGCATACTTGTTGCCACGGGTGAATCGGGTATTGAAATTGATGCGCTGGACTCAGCCAGGGTGCGCGAGGAGTTCGCGCGGATGCTGGGAGAGGTTACTCAGGAGTTGGCCCAGGCAATTGTTAGAGATGGAGAAGGTGCGACAAAGTTTGTATCCATTCATGTGACAGGCGGTGCCAGCCAGGCGGACTGCGCGAGGGTTGCGAAGACCGTCGCCAACTCGCCGCTGGTCAAGACCGCCATGCATGCGTCGGACCCGAATTGGGGACGAATTTATGCTGCAGTTGGTCGAGCTGAGGTTGATGGACTTGAGCTTGGCCGGTTACGGATTTGCATCAATGATGTTGAAGTGATGACAGGCGGTGCTAGGAATCCCGACTATGTGGAGGCCGATGCGGTCGCGGCCATGCGCTCTGAAGAGTTTTCAATCAGCATTGATCTTGGGATGCAAACCGATTGTTCGGCAACCGTGTGGACGACCGATTTAAGCTATGAGTACGTGCGTATCAATGCAGAATATCGAAGCTGACAGAATTCCTGTTGCGGTGGGCCTGGTATTTGACCCGGCAAAGCGCGTCCTGATTGGCTGCCGGACTCAGCCGGATCGATATTTCGGGAAATGGGAGTTTCCTGGTGGCAAAATCAAGTACGGTGAAACGGCGGCCGAGGCCCTCAATCGGGAGCTTCGCGAAGAGGTCGGAATTTCGGTAAATAATTCCACTCAATTCATCAGTTTTGCGTATGATTATCCGGACCGCAAGGTGATGCTTAACTTTCGCTTGGTTTATGACTATGATGGCCAGCCCGAGGCTTGCGAAGCGCAGGACTTGCGATGGGTTGAAATAGCCAGTTTAAGTGGCATTGACATGCTTGCACCGAACGTTAAAGTGATTGCACGATTAGAACAATTGGACCTGGAGATGCTTGATGATAAAGTCAGTGTTTAAGCAGTATTCCGGCTTTTCGCTGCTTCGCAATTCATTGTCCGGCCATCGGAACTGGGCGAGAGTCTGGCGCGACCCGGAGCCAAAGCGATCCTATGATGTCATCATCATTGGTGCAGGCGGGCACGGGCTTGCAAGTGCGTATTACCTCGCCAAGCTGCACGGTATCAAAAACGTTGCTGTGCTGGAGAAAGGCTGGCTCGGCGGCGGAAATACCGGACGCAATACGACGATTGTTCGTTCCAACTACAGACAGGATGGTAACGCCCATTTCTATGAGCATTCGCTCAAACTGTGGGAGGGACTGTCGCAGGACTTGAATTACAACGTGATGTTCTCACAGCGCGGTGTATTGAACCTGGCACACAGTGACTCGGAAATGGAGAAATTTTCCGAGCGTGGCAATGCCATGCGTCTGAACGGCATCGATGCTGAGCTGCTCCTGCCGGATCAGATCAGGCGGGAGGTCCCACACCTTGACTGCTCCCAGAATACGCGCTATCCGATCTACGGCGGGCTATTGCAGCCGCGCGGCGGCACCGCGCGCCATGATGCCGTGGCCTGGGGTTTTGCACGCGCAGCCGATGCGCTGGGTGTCGATATTATTCAGAACTGCGAGGTGACTGGAATTCGTGTGCAGGGTGAAAGGGTGGTTGGCGTCGACACAACGCGCGGCGCGATTGATGCGGGAAAAGTTGGTCTCGCAGTTGCCGGAAATTCAAGCAGGCTGGCTGCGATGGCAGGGCTGAAACTGCCGATTGAGTCCCACGTGCTGCAGGCGATGGTCTCCGAACCGCTTAAGCCGATTATTCACACGGTCTTAACGTCGAGCGCATCACACGTGTATATCAACCAGACAGACAAGGGTGAGGTGCTGTTTGGCGGGGATCTGGACTTATACAACTCATATGCGCAGCGCGGCAATTTACCCAGGGTTGAGTACGTAATCCAGTCAGTCCTGACGCTGTTTCCGTGCCTGCGGCGGGTGCGCCTGATGAGAACCTGGGGTGGCGTGATGGATATGTCTATGGATGGCAGTCCGATCATTGGCAAACTGCCGATTGACGGCCTTTATTTCAATGGCGGATGGTGTTATGGCGGCTTCAAAGCGACGCCGGGTTCCGGTTGGTGCTTTGCCCATACCATCGCCAATGACAAACCGCATGCGCTCAACGAACCGCTCAGCCTGGAGCGATTCAAGAGTGGCGCACTGTTGGACGAAAACGGTGCTGGCGCCTTTCCAAACGCCCACTGACGAGCAGCGAAAGGAGGTTCTCAAATGCTGGTGATACGCTGTCCATGGTGCGGTGAGCGGGCACAGATCGAGTTTACCTACCGCGGCGATGCGACTGTTGAACGCCCTGACCTGGAGGCCAATTCGGATGAGTGGTATGACTACGTCTACACGCGCGACAATCCGCGCGGCGAGCACACTGAGTGGTGGCACCACACTGGCGGATGCCGAAAGTGGTTTAAAGTACGCAGAAACACCTGGACGCATGAAATAATTTCCAGCGAGCCGCCCGGTTCGCCTGATTCTGATTAAGCGCAAGAGTTGGACATGAGTGGATTTCGCTATTCATTTGGTGGCAAGCTGAATCGAGACAAACCGATTCGGTTCAAATTCGATGGCCGGCAGTATTCAGGTTTCGAAGGTGACACACTGGCCTCAGCCTTGTTGGCGAACGGCGTGCGAGTGGTCGGACGAAGTTTCAAATATCATCGTCCACGCGGCATTTTTGGCATGGGAGTCGAAGAGCCAAGCTCAATGGTTCGGCTTCGCACAGGCGCGCGCGCTGAGCCGAATGTCAGGGCGACAGAAATTGAACTCTATGACGGGCTCGAAGCAACATCCCAGCATTGCTGGCCAACTTTGAATTTCGATTTAGGTGCTGTTTCCAATCTCGTCTCGCCGCTTTTGCCCGCGGGGTTTTATTACAAGACATTTATGTGGCCGGCATCGAAGTGGATGTTTTATGAACGTTTCATTCGCAAGGCCGCTGGATTTGGCAGTTCTGCAACAGAACCTGACCCTGACACCTATTCCAAGACTTATGAGTTCTGCGATGTATTAGTGATCGGAGCAGGTCCGGCCGGATTGTGCGCGGCGCTCAATGCCGGCAGCTCAGGGGCGAAGGTGATGCTGCTTGACGAATCGGCGAGTGCCGGTGGCAGGCTTTGTTTTGATGATGAACAAATCAATGGTGAACCTGCCGGTACGTGGCTCAATACAGCGCTCAGGCAGCTTGCCACGATGTCGAATGTAGAGGTACGAAATCGCACGACGGCGTTTGGCTATTACGATCAGAATATGGTTGTGGCAGTTGAGCATCTGGCAGACCACTGCGCTGAGCCGGACCCGGGTATGGACCGGCAAAGAGTTGTTTGGATTCGCGCCAGGCAGGTGGTATTGGCCACCGGCGCCATTGAGCGGTCGATTCCGTTTGGCTACAATGACAAACCCGGCGTAATGCTTGCATCTGCAGTGCGCGGCTATGCCCATAAATTTGCTGTGGGCTGCGGCAGGAAAGCAGTGGTCTTTACCAACAATGACAGCGCATACGCCACCGTAGCAGCACTCAAGGATATCGGTACTTCCGTTGAGGCGGTGATCGACAGTCGACTTGAGTCACCGGGCCAGCGAGCCCTTGAGCAGCTTGGTGATGTCAAGCTGATGCAAGGCTCGGTCGTCATTCGAACCAGAGGCTTTGGCCGCGTCAGGGCGGTTGAAACGGGTCGATTGGCGGGCGGCGACTCAATTATGGGTAAATCCCAGCGTATCAGCTGTGACTTGGTTTGTATTTCCGGCGGCTGGACGCCGACGGCGCACCTTTTCTCACACGCACAGGGCAAACTGACTTTTGATGAAGGCATTGGCGCGTTTGTGCCAGGTGAACAGCTTTCGTCGATTCACCTGGCAGGCAGTGTTACAGGTGCGTTTTCGCTCAACGAGTGTCTGAATCAGGGCGCTCAAGCGGGGCTGGAAAGTGCCGCGCAGGCTGGATTTAAGGCGGCTGAGACGGTTGCGATACCGAGTGCACCTGAAGATACTGAGACGGCAATGCTGCCGCTTTGGCAGGTACCGCCAGTTGGCGGCAAGACCAAGCGATTTGTTGACATTCAGAATGATGTCACGGTTGACGATATTGAACTTGCGCATTCAGAGGGTTTTGTTTCGGTCGAGCATTTGAAGCGCTATACCACCCTCGGCATGGGCACTGACCAGGGCCGCACCAGCAACATCAATGGCCTTGCGAATCTTGCGCGGCTTAGGGAATCTGACAGCCCGCTAGTCGGTCACACGACTTTTCGCCCGCCCTATACGCCAGTCGCACTTGGCGCGCTTGGGGGCGTTGA
>JAJDZL010000068.1 GCA_022824665.1 Gammaproteobacteria bacterium
TCACCATTCGCTGCACGCGGCGATGAAAGGCGCTAACTTGCGCGCAGCGCTACCAGTGCCACGCGTAATCTCGGACGAAAGATACCATCGATCGTGCCGGTGTGCTCTTTTTTGTGAGATCTTAAAAAAAAACGTCAGGGGAGTAGACTGCAGAGCGATGCGCCAAAGTGATTGCGCACGTTAGCCAAAATCGGACTGAATTACAATGTGTTTGCTGACAGCCACTTAACTTTACACCTGAGCTTACCGATGCATCAGACAGGGTTTTTATTTGATCGTCGCTACCTGGACCACGATACCGGTTCGCGGCACCCCGAAAGCAGCAAGCGATTGACTGCGACGATGGAATACCTCGAGCAACAGCCGTGGTTCTCCGACCTGGTTCAGTTGCAGCCCAAGACCGTTGAGCGCGATTGGCTCGAACAGGTGCACCAATCCGCTTACATTGATCGTGCGTGGGCTGAGTGCAGCTCGGGAGCAAGGCGATTAGACGATCCAGATGTAACAATTTGCGAATCTTCCTTCGACGTTGCGGCTCTTGCCACCGGCGGTGCCTTGACGATTGCAGACAGTGTTATGCGCGGCGACATCGCAAACGGATTCGCACTGGTTCGCCCACCCGGTCATCATGCAGAGAAATCTCACGCGATGGGGTTTTGCATGTTCAACAGTATTGCAATCCTGGCGCGTTACCTCCAGCACCAGCATGGCATCGAAAAGGTGCTGATTCTCGATTGGGATGTACATCACGGAAACGGCACACAACATACATTCGAAGCAGACCCTTCGGTCCTTTTCGTAAGCTTGCATCAATACCCGTATTATCCGGGCTCCGGGGCTGTGAGTGAAACCGGAACCGGTGCCGGTGTTAATGCCACGCTCAACTGTCCGATGTCAGCAGGATCGTCGGATGACGTGTACGAGCGCGCCTTTGCTGAACGCATTATTCCAGCTGTTGATGCCTTTCAGCCACAGGTGATATTACTGTCGGCAGGATTTGATGCCCACTTCGCAGATCCGCTCGCCCAGATTATGCTAAGTACAGAATTTTATGGATGGATGACGCTTAGAATGCTCGAGGCGGCAGACCGCTACGCCGATGGGCGGCTGATTGCACTGCTTGAGGGTGGCTACAGCCTTGAGTATCTGCCGTTATGCGTCGGGGCTCACTTGCAGACGCTGATGAGTGCAGGCACTTCGAGTTGACTGGTTGTGCGAGTGTTTTACTGGCACGCAAAGAGTCGATGAACCAGGCGCGTCAGTACCAAATTTTGCACACTACAACAAAGCCATGCGAAATCTGAACCCCATCGCTTATCAGTCTATAATTAATTTCCTACATCCCCGATAATTGTGAAATTTCAATGGCAGACAGCGATTCCGTGCACAATGAGTCAAACGAAGTGACTGAACAATCCTTTGAGCAGGTTGTTCAGGAACTTGAAGCAATCATTAAACGAATGTCGAGCGGTGACCAGTCACTGGAAACGTCGATTACAGAGTTTGAAAGAGGCGTTAGACTTGTACGCGAGTGTCAGAAAATGCTCAAAGACGCAGAACAGCGTGTTGAGGTGTTGACAAACGCGAAGGACGGTCAGCTCGAAATCCAGGCTTTTGAACCCACCTAGGTCCCGAGATGAGTTTCCCCCTTGAGTGGAGTCGGCTTCAAGACGCTACTGTGACCGCTCTGGAAGAACGGCTTCCTCCTGCGTCTGAGCCTCCTGCCAAGCTGCACGAAGCAATGCGTTACGCAACGCTCAATGGTGGCAAGCGTTTTAGGGCTGTGTTACTCATGATGACCGGCCAAATGTTCGGCACGGGTCTGGAACGGCTGATGGCTCCGGCAGCCGCAGTCGAATGCGTACATGCTTATTCGCTGGTTCACGATGATCTGCCGTGTATGGACGACGATGACTATCGTCGTGGCATGCCTTCGTGCCACAAACAGTATGACGAAGCGACCGCAGTACTGGTTGGAGATGCATTGCAGGCTTTTGCGTTTCAAATCCTGTCATCTGACGAAAGTCTGGTAAATCTAAAGGATAAGTCCGGACGTCTGGTCTCGATACTGGCCGGCGCGATTGGTTCAAAAGGAATGACAGGCGGACAGGCACTTGATATTGAGTTTGAAATTAATGGAGTGAGTACAATTGATCCGTTCTCGGTCAATCGTCTGAAAACCGCCAAGCTGATTCAGGCCAGTGTTTGCCTTGGTGCCTGTGTAAGTGATGCGGTAACTGAACAAGAATACCGGGTATTAAGCGACTATGGCGAATGTGTCGGGCTGGCCTTCCAATATCGGGATGATCAGCTAGATGACGATGCGCTCGAAGATAACCCGCACGAGAAGGCCAGCACGATGCGTGACCGTGCGTTAAGTGCCATTCGTACGCTTGACAGGGATACTCAGAATCTCGAAAAGCTTGCTGAATTTGTCGTATCACGCTCAATGTAGACAAGGAGTTAACGTGTCAACCGAAACCTCAAAGAGTACAGTTGGTATTTCCGCGTCAGATCCGCTGGAAAATTACGAACTGCTAAGCAAAATTGATTCACCAGCCGATGTCAAAAAGCTCTCAGAGAGCCAGTTGCCGCAGCTCGCGGCTGAAGTCCGCGAGTATCTGGTCGAGGTGACCTCCAAAACCGGTGGACATCTGGCTGCAGGTCTGGGTGCGGTTGAGCTAACTGTCGCGCTGCACTACCTGTACGATACGCCTTGGGACAGAATTGTCTGGGATATTGGACACCAGGCCTATCCGCACAAAATACTGACTGGTCGAAAAGAACGCCTGCATACCATCCGAACGGCAGGCGGTTTGAGTGGATTTCTAAAACGGGAAGAAAGCGAATATGACTGTTTCGGAGCTGGGCACTCAAGCACCTCAATCTCGGCCGCCTTGGGAATGGCAGTTGGCTTGACTGCAAGTGGGGATTCCAGGCACGTTGTTGCAGTTCTTGGCGATGGCGCGATGACTGCGGGTCTGGCTTACGAAGGACTCAACAATGCTGGCGCCTCCTCCGCGAATCTGCTGGTAATTCTGAACGATAATGAGATGTCTATCTCGCCCAATGTAGGCGCAGTATCCAACTATTTCGCCCGCATGCTGTCCGGTAAGACATACATGTCAATCCGCGACGGCAGCAAAGCGGTTTTGGGTATCATGCCGCCCCGGGTTCAGGAATTATCCAACCGGATTGAATCACATGCAAAAGGTCTCGTATTGCCGAGTTCACTGTTTGAAGAGCTGGGTTTTTACTATATCGGACCGATTGACGGTCACGATCTTCCAACGCTTCTGACAACGCTGAAAAATCTGTCCCGAATTCGGGGACCAAGATTCCTGCATATCGTTACTCAGAAAGGCAAGGGATATGATCCTGCTGAAGCAGACCCGCTTCGTTATCATGGCGTGGTACCGTTTGATACCGCGACCGGCGAGATGAAGAAAAAGTCATCAGGCGGCATTTCCTACACGCAAGTGTTCAGCAAATGGCTCTGTGATATGGCGGCTGCTGATCCGCGTCTTTTCGGAATAACGCCAGCCATGCGTGAGGGATCCGGTCTGGTTGAGTTTCAGGCCAGGTATCCGGATCGCTACTATGATGTCGGCATCGCAGAGCAGCATGCTGTTACATTTGCCGCCGGTCTGGCCTGCGAAAACATGAAGCCGGTTGTCGCGATTTACTCGACATTTCTGCAGCGCGCCTATGATCAGCTTATTCATGATGTCTGCATCCAGAATCTGGACGTTACCTTTGCGATTGACCGGGCAGGGTACGTCGGCGGCGACGGACCCACACACGCCGGGCTCTACGATTATGCTTATCTTCGCTGCATTCCCAATATGGTCGTCATGGCGCCGGCCGATGAAGCGGAAGCGCGCAACATGCTTTATACCGCGTATCAATACCCCGGCCCGGCATCAGTGCGCTATCCGCGCGGAGTTGGTGTCGGAGCTGAGCAGCATGAGGCAATGCAGTGTTACGACATTGGTGTGGCCGAAATTACCCGCGAGCGTACGGATTCCAGCGGCAAGGGCGTTGCGATTCTTGCATTCGGCAGTATGCTCGCCAATGCCACTGAGGCAGCTGAACGGCTCGATGCGACAGTTGTCAATATGAGATTTGTCAAACCAATTGACGAAGCCACAGTGCTGAGCCTGGCTGGCACGCACGATTTGATTGTTACCATTGAAGAACACGTTGTCGCAGGCGGAGCCGGATCGGCTGTCAACGAGGTGCTTGCAAAGCATCACCTGCCTGTTCGAGTGTTAAATCTCGGTTTACCGGATCAGAATTTCGATCATGGGGTGACCAACGTTATTTTTGCTCAGCATGGTTTGGACGCCAATTCAATTGTTGAGCAGGTAAAGGCGCTGCGCGGCGCCGAGTAAAAATTACCCAGGAGAACACTTCTATGAACTTACCGAAACTGGTACCTGTACCGATTGGAATGAAAGACAAGACGATTCCGGATATTCAGGCCAAGCAGGACACTCGCAGACTTGCTATCGATCAGGTTGGCATTCGAGACATTCGGCACCCTGTCAAGGTACGCGACCGCGCACATGGTGATCAATACACCATTGCGACTTTCAATATGTATGTTGGCTTACCGCATAATTTCAAAGGTACGCATATGTCGAGGTTTGTTGAAGTGCTGAACGATTACGACAACGTGATTTCGGTTCATTCATTCAAGGATATCGTCAGGCAGGTGGCCGACAAACTGGATTCTGAGACCAGCACAATTGAGATGACATTCCCCTATTTTCGCGACAAAGCCGCGCCCGTAACGGGAGTCAATAGCATGGTGGACTATGAAGTTACGCTGCTCGGTGAACTGGGTAATGAGGAAGTGCGCATTACCACAAGTGTTGTCGTACCGGTTACCAGTTTATGTCCGTGTTCAAAGGAAATTTCCAACTACGGTGCGCACAATCAACGCTCGCACGTTACCATCACCGTACTGGCAGAAGAATTTGTCTGGATTGAAGAGCTGATTGATCTCGCAGAATCCAATGCAAGTTCGCAGCTTTACGGACTGCTCAAGCGTCCGGATGAAAAATACGTTACCGAGGAGGCCTACGACAATCCAAAATTTGTCGAAGATATGGTGCGCGATATCGCGGGTAAGCTGATTGAAGATGAGCGGGTGCTGTCATATACAGTTGAATCAGAAAACTTTGAATCCATACATAACCATTCTGCCTATGCGCGCATCTCAGGCGTTAAGGATGCTGACGACAGCAATCTGGAAGTGGTGGAATGATCAGGCGTCGAGAATCTTCGGAGCGGCAACCGCTGGCAGTCTTGCATCGTGAGATCAGAACTTGAGCAAGCCCTGATTGAGCGGCTTAAGTCAGAAAATCCAGGTACTTTTCTGCTGATTGCGCCCGAGATCCCCGCCGGATTAAACAATCACCTTGGCAACACACCGGATGTGACGCTGAAGCATGTTGTATTCGAAAGTATCGGACAGTCAATTGCACCGCTTGGCCGATTCGATTATGTTGTCGTTGCCGAGACACTGGACAGATTGTCCAGCGAAGTCTCGGAACAGCTAATTTCCCGGCTGCGCGACTTGCACGCCAAATTGCTGTGGGTGATGGTATCCGGGGAACAATCGGAACGCTATGGCAGCAGCGAAGCAATCGCCCAGGGTCTCAGGATGGTCAGTGCAGAAAAATTCGGCACCGGGACATCGCAGTGGTATGAATTTAGCCTGGAGTTTTACAAACCGGTTCCGCAGTGGCTGAATGCCAGGGACTGGGCCAATCCGGACCAGTGGGACAAATCTCGCTGGTAAGGATTTGACCTTAAAGGAGATCGCACTTGAAATCTACTGAATATTTGCTTGCTACCGTACGACAGGTGCCTGCCGATGTGGAAATTGTCAGTCATCGGCTGATGCTCAGAGCCGGCATGATTCGACAATTGGCATCCGGGATCTACAACTGGCTGCCAACAGGACTGCGGGTACTCAATAAGGTGGAGAACATTGTTCGTGACGAGATGAATCGTGCTGGTGCCCAGGAAGTCCTGATGCCATCAGTGCAACCGGCAGAAATCTGGCGGGAGTCCGGGCGCTGGGATTTTTTCGGGCCGGAACTGCTGCGTTTCAAGGACCGCCACGAGCGCGATTTTTGCCTGGGCCCGACTCATGAGGAAGTGATCACAACCCTGATCAATAATGAAATTCAAAGCTATCGTCAGTTGCCGGCAAACTTTTACCAGATGCAGTGGAAGTTTCGTGACGAAATCAGACCCAGATTCGGGGTGATGCGCTGCCGGGAATTCCTGATGAAGGATGCTTACTCATTTGATGCCAGCCGTCAAGGAATGGAACAGTCTTACCAGGTGATGTACGATGCCTATTGCAGTGCCTTTAGACGTCTGGGACTGGATTTTGTAGCAGTTGCGGCCGATTCAGGGGCAATTGGCGGCAGTGTATCCAATGAGTTTCATGTGCTGGCGGATTCCGGTGAAGATGGCATTGGCATCAATACCGAAGCTGGCTTCGCAGCCAATGTGGAAATGATTGACTTGCCGCCGTCCGGCGCGCAAAGCAGTCAGCCTAATAAAACCCTTGCTGTTGTTGATACGCCTGGTGTGCGCAGCATTGCCGATTTATGCGAATGTTTATCAATACCCGCGAGCAAGACGCTAAAGACACTGCTGGTTCGGGGTGATGCAGGCCCGGTCGCACTACTGCTAAGGGGTGATCACGAGCTAAATCAGCTCAAAGCAGCGAATTTGCCTGGCATTGCGACGCCACTTCAGATGGAAAATGTTGAGACAATTGCTGAGGCAACCGGATCCGAGGTGGGTTCAATTGGCCCGGTCGGGCTTGAAATTCCCATCATTGCTGATTATTCCACACGCGCAATGTCTGATTTTGTGTGCGGCGCAAATCAGCCAGACCGGCATTTGACCGGGGTAAACTGGCAACGGGATTTGCCGGAACCTGAGTTCGCGGATCTGCGCAAAGCAGTGGACGGAGACCCCTGTCCGAACGATCCGAGTTTACCGCTGAGCGTCAAGCGCGGCATTGAAGTTGGTCATGTTTTCCAGCTTGGTACCAAGTACAGCGAAGCATTTGATGCGACCTGTATTGATTCAGCAGGGGACAGTGTGATCATGTGGATGGGTTGTTATGGCATTGGTGTTTCAAGAATCGTTGCAGCTGCTATCGAGCAAAACCACGACGAATCTGGAATCATCTGGCCGGAACCCATTGCGCCGTTTTTGGTTTGTATTGTGCCGATCAATTTCCAGCAGTCGGACAATGTGGCGCAGGTGTCGCTGAAGATTCACGACGAGCTGGCTAAAGCAGGCATTGAGGTATTGCTGGATGATCGGGATGACCGGCCGGGGGTAAAGTTTGCAGACATGGACCTGATCGGCATCCCGCACCGACTGGTGGTATCCGATCGCGGCATTGCCAAAGGTCAGATTGAATACAAAAGACGCGGTACTGACGATGTTGAGCTGTTGCCTGCTGAGGGCATCGTTGATACCTTGCGAAGCCGCATCAACCGACACGGTTAAGCACGAGTGGCGCGCCGCCGCTCAGAGAACTTCGAACGTATTCGTTGACCCCGCGTCGTCAATTACGACGTAATTGACCCGTTTGACTGCAGACATGGGTGAGCCTGTCCAAAGTGCGCTTTGCAGCTGGTTTTGCTGCTGCAGATTGCCGGTGGCGAGCACTTCAACTTTGCCGTCTGAGGTATTTCTTGTCCAGCCCTTTATGCCAATCCCGATTGCTGCATCCGATATGTATTTGCGGTACCAAACGCCCTGAACCCGCCCTGAGACCGAGTACATTCGGGTTTCATTCATTACCGGATGAGGCGTGCTGCGAATGCGGCAGTTGCAGATAATCTCTGATGCGAGCGTGTTCGGAGTTCAGGATGTTTTCGTAGATGATGAAATTGACAAGAATTTTCTTGATGTAGTTGCGAGTCTCAGTAAAAGGCACTGCTTCAACCCAGATTGCCGGGTCTGAGACACGGATCGTGTTTTGCCACTGATTCGCGCGCCGCGGTCCCGCGTTATAGCCAACCAGCGAATGTATCGGGTTGCCGTTCAATTGTTTGAGCAGCTGTTTGAAGTAAGTCGTACCCAGGTGAATGTTCAAGGGTGCACTTGTCAGGTCATTAACCGAAGGCCGTTTGAGTCCAATGCGTTTTGCAACCTGCCTGGCCGTTGAAGGCAGTAGCTGCATCAGTCCAACTGCACCTGCACCTGAGCGAATATCATGGACAAACAGGCTTTCCTGCCGCATGATGCCGTATATCCAGTGTTGCGGCACGCCGTGGCGCATCGCTTCAAGGCGGACATAATTGATATAGGGTGACGGATACGTTACCGACGGTTGAATGTCGTTATGCTGTCCCGATTTGTACGCTGCGCGAATCGTTCCGTCATGCCAGCCCCAAGCATGAAACAGCAGTGCAGTCTGCAGCCAAAAGGTGGAATCTCCCTGCCATTTGTCGTACAGATGTGTGAGTTCCCGTCTGGCACTATACGGTTTTCTAAGTGCCAGCCATTCGCGAATGCGCGCAATGCCTGGTTCTTTCTCCAACAGTGCGTGAAATTCATCGGTCGGGTACGTTACCCCGCGCGGCGTCAGGTCGTAACCAATGTCTAACTGATCAGCCGCCAGAAAACCATAAAAATTACGCTCTCCGGCGAGCGAGTTCAGTATTGTGTTGGCCTCCTTTTTTTTGCCGGTTGCCTGCAGTGCCCTGGCGCGCCAGTAAACCCACTCAATAAGTTGGGCTTCGTCGTCCGGCATTTGGGCGATACTGTCGAGTACACCTGTCCAGTTTTCCTTAGCCAGTGCATTTCTCACCCGGAGCCGCTGGATTTTGATGTCCTGCAACGATTCAGGCAGCCCGGCGAGCCACTCATAGGCTTGAGCGTGTCGCCGCCAGCCGAGAATTTGTGCGATTTGTCTTTCAGTGCGCGCAAGGCGCGCAACAGCGTCCGGGTTCTTGCGTTTAAGCGTTCGCCACAGCTTTGCTCCAGCATCAGGATTTTTGCTCGTCATGCGAGTCATGCCGAGTTCGATTGCATCCTGACCGTAAGGTGACTGGCTCCACTTTGACAGATTTTTACTGATGGTGGAATTCGGTTTGCGTCGTGCGAGGTCGAGGCGATCAACCCATCGTCTGACTTCCCTGGAGCGTATCAGGCCCTTGAGATATTTCGTCAGGCCGTGTTGATTACGCTTTGCAGTCAGCAATATACGCTGCCAGATCAAATCATCATCGATCATCCCGTTCTTCAACGCGCGTTCAAAGACGGGGTCGCACTGTTCCGGCTGCGATCGGCTAACCAGCCAAAGAGACTCTACATAGGGCAGTGCTTCCTCGCGCGATTTGCTCTGCAGCATGGCAAGTGCGTATGTGCAGCGTGTTTCAGTGTTGGTGGAATCACCAAAATGCTGCACAATCAGATCCCACTCATTTTGATTCTTCAGTCGATTCAGCCACCATCGGCTGAAATTGCCAGGCAGCGGCACATCGACCCGCGTCGCGATTTCAGCAATTTTTTTATTGGAATACCGAGCGTGCGTTGCTCGGACTTCCTTAAGAATGAGATAGTGGTAGAGCGGGTAGTCTTTGAGCCTGGGTTTTTTCTTCAACCAGGTATTGACTTTTTTTTGATTCAGCAGCCGGTCAGCTTCGAGGTATTGAGTACGCTGCTCGTTCAGGAGTACGCTGGATTTTGCCGACACTGCTACAAATAGTAGAGAACCGGTTAGTGCAACGATACACAACCGCTTCAGCAGTGAACACAGGCGGGGCATTTAGGTGATAGCTATAGCGAATGTGGCAGCGTCAATGCGAAACTGAAGCCTCACACCATCAAAGTCAAGCAGGAGATCGATTGAATTCTCCTGCTTGAACAGAATTTCTTTGGTACTAGTTTATGAATCGGATTTTGAATCGAACCAAGGTTCGGTTCAAAGCCAGGATCACATTGAGTTTGCTCGATATTGACTATCGGATTCTTCTATCTGACCAATTGACCAAGCACCGCGATTTTTGGCATGTGCGACTGCAGCATCAATATCCGCGCGAGTCAAATCCCGTGGGATCGCCAGTTCTTGACCTGGAAAAATCAGATCCGCGTCTTCAATGTCTTTATTTCGTCCATAAATTAGTGGCCAGCGAAATGAATCGTTATAGATTGATGTCAGCCCTGAAATTTTCCACAGACTTTCTCCAGCAGACACGACATGAGTGTCATCTGAGACCATCAGTGGTTCGGCTTCTTCAACGACCATTTCAGTTGTTTCTTCCATCATTGGCTCTTCAGCCATGGATTCATCGTCTGCTTTGGAAAATAACTGGCAAGCAGTCATTGAAAAGGCAATGAGGGCAAGCAATCCCAACTGCGCAAGTCGAGTACTAATCAGGTTTATTGTGTTATGCATATTTGGCACGACCTTAAAAGACGGGTAACGTTAACAGCAAATTGTTTTGTATCCATTATAGACAAACTAACGGACAAAAATGTTCGCATAAACTTTATAGAAATATATTTCTTTGAATTTTTTGAATGACCTGACTGTATGGCCTAAATCGATTGCCAAACTTTATCATCTATCTGTCTTGCAGTTGAACGGTTGATAATTTTCAAATATTGGCTGCGCGATACTTCTCTGGCACCCAGACTGAACAGCAATTCGGTTGGCTCCTGGCAGTCGATCAGGTCGAATTTCCATTTTTTTAGATGACCGACCAGATGGTAAAGTGCCACTTTCGAAGCATCGGTTTGATGCGAAAACATACTTTCACCGCAAAACAGTCCACCCAAGGTGACGCCATAAAGTCCGCCGACCAGTTGTTGGTCATGCCATGTTTCGACTGAGTGTGCATGACCCGAGTGATGAAGTTCAAGATACGCGGCAATCATGGTAGGGGTAATCCAGGTGGGGGATGGCTCCGTGTACGCCGCGCCGTCCTCCCTGGTACTAAAGGATACCAAAACGTAAGTGTCGCGGTGTTCGAGATGCAGCATGCCTGCTTCGTGCATGGCCATCAGCCAGTCAAAATCGACTTCTGGAATTGCTTTGCGGGGCAATTTAATATGTCTTCTTGACGGTCGCGGCCGGTACGCGCAATGATTAACGACGGATTCGAATGCCTTGTTAAGCGTTACGTGATAGTTCCGGTTCCGAACGCTCTTTCGCAGGCTTTTCGAAGCCTTGAACTCATCAAGAAAGAGTACGGTACGCGGATCGGGACACCACCAAAGTACCGCGCTGTCATCTTCAGGTTTCGGATAATAGCCAAGGCGGTAAGCTTCAAGCAGGGTTTCGACTGAAAGCTCGAGATCAATATCCGCCGGTCGATTTACGCTGACATGCTGCGGGTCCGGAAAGCGCAAATCCTTTGAGCCTGGTGAGAGCTTCTTCATGGTGTTGGCGAAGTGGAGTCTTTGGAGTATGCGCGAAAACGCTCAAGCATATCGCGATAAGCTTCGATTTGCGGTGTTTCCCGGCTGATGTAGCGATCGATTGCGGCTGAGAATGCGGGATCACTGAAAGAGTGACAGGATCTCGCAATCTTGGGCAGAAACCCCCGATTGAGTTTATGCTCGCCCTGTACGCCGGCGTTGTATTGTTCGAGGCCCTGCTCAATGCAGTACTCGATGGCCGCGTAGTAGCACACCTCGAAGTGCAGGTTTCGAAAACTTCCCAGGCTTCCCCAGTACCGTCCATAAAGACTTTTAGTGCCTCTTAGACAAAACGACCCCGCGACCGGGTTTTGATTGAGCCTGGCCAGAAAAAATACGATTCGCTCCGGCATGGTCTGGCTGATTTTTTCAAAAAACCGGTTGGAAAGGTACTTGTTTGAATGATACTTATCGACGGTTTGCCGATAAAACCGATCCACCAGCTGCCAATCAGCTTTATCCATCTCGGTGCCTGCGATGGCAGTGACTTTGATCCCCTGATCACGAACTGACTGTCGTTCACTCCTGATCTTCTTGCGTTTACGGCTTGACAGGCTGGCCAGAAATTCGTCCATCGATGCGTAGCCGGGGTTGCTCCAGACATATTCAATGGTACTTGCGCGGCTTAGAAAATCAGCCGCACGCAACGCTTTCAGGTCATCATCCGAGATGAAGTGCCAGTGAATGGAAGCAACATTGAACTGC
>JAJDZL010000140.1 GCA_022824665.1 Gammaproteobacteria bacterium
TTTCCGTTCGGTTCCCTTTTCCAATGCCTCCTCAAGCAAATGCCTTTCCAACCGTCCTTGATTGGCGCGTATCAACCGACCTGCTGCGACACCGATCCGGTTAATGTGCTGCGGCCACCCTTGTGATAACTCTGCAAGAGCACTTTCCCAATGAGACTTTTCCTCCACTTCTCCTGTGAAATAAGTATCCAGCATGCGCCTGAAGGAACCTGCTGCATCATCCATTGAAAGCGGTTCCAGATTGACGATCCGTTGATCTGCAAATCTTGAAAGACCACACTCGCGCAATACCTGTTGAGTGTCGCTCAAACCGAAGAAGGCGGCAAGCAGGGGAATTCCCTGAGGGTCCCGGTGTATACAATCGAGCACACTCCGGGTCGTGCTTTCAACCGGTGTGTTTTGAGCTTCATCTACAAACATCACCACATGAAACTTCTCCAGCAAGGGGGCAGCACTACGAAAAACCTGCTGTGCGCGTAAAACTGAATCTGAATGGTAGCCAGATTCCGATTTACCACCCACTGAAATACCCGCAACACCAACGCCCCGTTCGGACAACTCCCTATACAGCTTGCCGCCCAAATCCAGTAGTTTTTTTAACTGTTGCGCTACAGCATCCGGCGCCATCTTCGAGAACCGTTTGCTTTCTTGATTTGCCGCAGCAATCAAAATCATCATGACATCGATCGGGGACACTAAACTATCGGAATGGACAGAAACAGCTACCCAGGGATCATCCGGTGTGGAATGACATCTGACCGCTTCCATGCATTCCAGCATGAGTGCAGTCTTTCCGGCACCTGGTGCACCCTGAAAGATCATCGTGCCACCGCCGACAATCCCTTCTCCGAGACTTTCACCAGCAGATCGGAATACATCAAACTCAGCATCTCTCCCAAAAAAGAACGGTTCACGGCCGGCTTCAGAACGGTCTGTACGCTTTAACCATACCTTCTCAGGCAGAGAATCGGCTGGCCGTGGTTTTGGAAATGCTCTTTGACTCATGTGAACTATTTTAATTCAACATATTAATTCAAAGCGATTCGCTCTCGAGCAGTTCCGAAAAAGTCGCGCGAATGAGCGAAATATCTCCGTCTTTATACGCCCTCATCAACACAGATGACTGTCTCTTGAAGATGGTTGCTTTCGTTGTAAAGCAAAGCCTTGCAAGAGATTAAATGGGGCTTTCCAAAACAGCCGTCGCGTATCATATACGGATTACCCGGAATGCTCTTTTCGTTTACTTTCACCCCAAGCTGTCTCGATTGAATTTTCCAGCAAATCCTATTCTGGTTGAAGTCACCCGTGGTGGCATGGTGGAAAGCGTGCATCGCGGCGCGGCAGCCGTTTTTGATGCGCAAGGTCGTCAAGTGGCTGCATTTGGTGATATTGAACGCCTTATTTATCCAAGATCTGCGATCAAGCCGTTGCAGGCAATCGTTTTTGCCGAGTCCGGTGCGTTGGAGTCCTTTGGTTTTGGCGATCAGCAGATTGCGCTCGCGTGTGCGTCCCATTCTGGTGAGACCGGCCACGTTGACGGTGTTCTCAGCTGGCTGAACAGGCTTGGGCTGGACGAAACGGTGCTTGAGTGCGGCGCACATTTCCCGGCACATCGGCAATCCAGAATTACCATGGCACGTGCAGGGCTGAAGGCCACTTCAGCACACAACAACTGTTCGGGAAAACATGCGGGATTTATCAGTGTTGCGCGTCACCAAGGCGAGCCGGTGGCGGGTTACGTTAAACTAAACCATCCGGTTCAGCAGCGGGTTTTGCAGGTTTTGCAGGAATTAACTGAAGAGGTCTTGCATGACCGGCCATGCGGGCTCGATGGTTGTGGGATTCCGGTGGTTGGCATGTCATTGCGGGGTATTGCGCAGGGATTTGTTCAACTTGCCCACCGGCAATTTGAATCAAACAAACGACGTATCGCGGCTGAACGGATTTGTCGGGCGATGGCCGAGCATCCCTGGCTCGTGGGCGGCACCGATCGTTTCTGTTCCGCAGTGCCGATTGCGACAAGTGGCCGGGTTCTCATAAAGGTTGGTGCCGAAGGTGTTTATGCAGGTATGACCACGGGCGCGAACCCGCTTGGTCTGGCTCTCAAGATTGACGACGGTTCCAGACGCGCTGCAGAGGTCGCGATGGGCTGGCTGATTACAAAATTCTGCCGGTTGGAACAAAGCGAGATAGACCGGATTCGGCCGTGGACACAACCAGAGGTCAAAACGGTCGCCAACAAACTGGCTGGAGTGGTTAGAATATCTGGCGACCTATGAATCATTTTGACAGACTCTTAGCAAAAACAAATACGCCAAAATGGTGCAAGATAACTTTTTTTCGGAGCGCAATTCATGTACGACTATGAAGAATTCAACGATCCCATGCAGCGACCGCGTTACGCCGGTATTCCAACATTTATGCGGGTGCCGCAGTCAGATAACTGGGATGAAGTGGACATCGGGCTGATCGGAGTGCCGTTCGATGGCGGTGTCACCAATCGGACTGGCGCCAGGCACGGCCCGCGTGAAATCCGCAACCAGTCAAGCCTGATGCGTCGTAAAAACCAATCCTCTGGCATTTGCCCGTACGACCTTTGTAAAGTTGCGGATTTGGGTGATGCCTGGATTCAAAAACCATTCCATCTGGAAGAAAGTCTGGATGAAATTGCCGGGTTCTATCAACGCGTACATGAATGCGGCGTAGTACCGGTCTCAGCGGGCGGCGATCATTCGGTTACCCTGCCGATTTACCGCGCTATTGCCAGCGAACGTCCGGTAGGGATGGTACACTTTGATGCCCACTGCGATACCGGGGACGATTACCTGGGGTCTAAATTTCATCACGGCGCACCATTTCGACGGGCTGTCGAAGAAGGTTTGCTTGATCCCAAGCGCACTGTGCAGATCGGAATTCGCGGCAGCCTCAATGATCTCGATATCTGGAAGTTCAGCCACGATACCGGCATGCGTGTCGTATACATGGAAGAGTTCCAGGAGCGGGGCTGGAGTGCTGTCATTCAGGAAGCGCGGCAGATTGTTGGTGACGGGCCGACCTATATCAGCTTCGATGTCGACGGGCTGGACCCGGTTTACGCACCTGGAACCGGTACTCCCGAAGTCGGCGGATTTACCAGCCTGGAAGCGCAGTTGATGATCCGCGCTTTGCAGGGGCTCAACCTGGTTGGGGGAGACGTGGTCGAAGTCGCCCCGCCGTTTGACCCATCTGGCAACACTGCGCTGGTTGGTGCCACCATGATGTTTGAAATTCTGTGCGTTGTTGCAGATTCAGTTGGCCAGCGCAAGCCCTGATCGAAGCGAGACAAAATACTGCTTGATTCCATCCACCAGTGCTGCTGCCGCCTTGCGGTCAACATCGAGATGGGTGACAATTCTGATCGGTGAGCCAGCGGTGACAATAATGTCCCGTTCTTTCAGGTAAACGACCAGGTCCGCGACATGCGTAGCGGGCACGTCTACAAACACCATGTTGGTCTGGTGCGCGTGATAGTTGACTTCGAGCTCGTCAAGCTCCGACAGTTGCTCCGCAATCCAGTGCGCGTTTTCATGGTCATCAGCCAGCCGCTCGACATTGTTTTGTATCGAGTAAATGGCAGCAGCTGCAATGACCCCTGACTGTCGCATGCTACCGCCCAACAGTTTTCTCCAGCGTCGCGCTTTGCGCATCATTTCGTGGCTGCCGCAAAGCACCGAACCGACCGGTGCGCCGAGCCCTTTCGAGAAGCAGCACGTCGAGGTATCGAAAAGCCCCGTGATATCGGCAACATCAACATCGTGAAAAACTGCCGCGTTGTAAACGCGGGCGCCATCCAGGTGAAAATTCAAATGTTCGAGGCGCGTGAATCTGCCAGCTTCCTCGAGATATGTCATTGGTAACGCTTTTCCGGCCTGGGTATTTTCCAGGCATAAAAGGCGGGTATTGGCAAAATGCTCATTGTCAGGCTTAATGGCCGACTTCGCCATATTGAGATCAATGGTGCCGTCCTCACAAAACTCCAGTGGCTGGGGCTGTATGCTGCCAAGCACCGCAGCACCACCGCCTTCATACTTGTAGGTGTGTGCCTGTTGGCCGACGATATACTCGTCGCCGCGTGCGCAATGCGCCATTAGGGCCATTAGATTGGCTTGGGTACCGCTCGCTGCAAATACGGCTGCTTCCATACCAAATCGTTCAGCCATCATGGCTTCCAGGCGGTTGACCGTTGTGTCATCGCCATAAACATCATCGCCGACCTCAGCGTGGTACATTGCCTTTCGCATCGCGTCGGAGGGTCTGGTCGTTGTGTCACTACGAAAATCCAGGCTCATTTGCAAACCTCAACTGTATTACAATCGAATGAGAAATAATTCCGCCGCATTATGTATCAAGCGGACGATTTAGTGATACCAAATTATGAGTGCTGGGCCCTTGATTTGCCTGGTCACACAAAAGTTGGCCTGTTGATGGATTAACCAAGTCCCAACCATGAGCAGTTCTGAAGAATTTACCATCGGAATTGAAGAAGAGTACCTGATCATTGATGTCGGTACGATGAATCTGGTGTCAAAGATGCCGCCCGACCTCATGAAGGAATGCGCCCAGGAACTCGGCAGTCAGGTCACCAAAGAATTTCTGCAATGCCAAATTGAAGTTGGTACCAAGGTCTGTTCATCGCTCAAAGAAGCGCGCGCAGAGTTAGCCAGACTGCGCTCGACCGTTGCCAGAATTGCGAGAAATCACGACTGCCTGGTTATGGCGGCCTCGACCCATCCGTTTTCCTACGGTTCAACGCAGTTGACCGACGATGAACGCTATCTGCACCTCGCCGAAGAGCTAAGGCATGTTGTAGAGCGGATGTATATCAGTGGCATGCACGTTCACGTCGGTGTATCGAACGACGAGCTGCGCATTGATCTGATGAATCAGGTTACCTACATTATTCCGCATCTACTGTCTCTGACCACGTCATCACCTTTTTGGCGCAGTGAGAATACGGGACTTAAATCCTACCGGGTGTCTGTTTTCGATCAATTGCCGAGAACCCGGTTGCCGCCGGCTTTCAATAGTTTTACAGATTACATGAAACATGTTGATGTGCTGGTGCATTGTGGTGTCATTGAGGATGCAACAAAAATCTGGTGGGATGTGAGACCCAGTTGGAAGTTCCCTACACTGGAGTTGCGTATTTGTGATATGTGCACCAATATCGACGATACGATTGCAGTGGCGGCGATTTACAGGTGCTGGATGAGTATGTTGAATCGGCTGAAGTCAAAAAATCAGCGCTGGCGTGAATACTCGGACTTTCTGCTCAAGGAAAATCGCTGGCGCGCACAGCGCTATGGCACTGATACGGGATTAATTGACTTTGGTCGTCGTGAATTGGTCGACTGTAAAGACCTGATGGAAGAAATTATTGAGTTGACCGCCCAGGATGCAGAGCGATTCGGCTGCGAGGATGAAGTGCACCACGTGCGTACGATTTTAGCGCGCGGTACCAGTGCTCACCGACAGGTTGCGGTGTACAACGAGGCACTGGAAGCTGGCAGACCGGAGGAACTTGCATTGCTGGACGTAGTCAAGTTCATCGTTAGCGAAACGCTGGCAGGCGTTGACTGATCACTGGTGGCACTGGATGTAACTTGTGCTCTGGTGGGGGTGTCGATTCGCGCCCTGTATGCGTCTGAATTGAGCGCCCGATCCGAGTTGCAGACAATTTAGCCGGCAAATCGCATCAGCGGGTCGATCGGCTGACCGGATTCACGCAGCTCAAAATATAGCGAAGGGGTGTTCACATCTCCGGAGTCGCCTGTTCTCGCAATAGTCTGCTGGGCGGTGACCGATTCACCGAGACTGACTACGAGTTCCTTGTTGTGAGCATAGAGACTGAAAATCTCATGACCGTGGTCTATGATGACAAGCAGGCCAAGCGTTTTGTGTGCCTTGGCAAAAATGACTGTGCCGGGGGCACTTGATTTCACTGCGAGGTCTGGCTCAACCTGGTAGAGCACACCGTCCCACTGTTTTCCATACAGTTCTTTGGGGTCGCCGAACCTGCGTACAATCGGTGCATCGAGTGGCGCGTGAAAGGTAATCTCCGCAGCAGGTTTTGAATTGGATAATGCGTTACCGGCTTCACTTTGTGCTGCCGATTCCTGCTTGACAAGTTGTGCTTCATGTTTTTGCAGGGCGCGGATGCTGTTATGGTTGGTCTTGAGCTGTTCATCCAGTGCCGCGAGTTTTTGTTTGAGCGCTTTCCTGGTTTTCATGTGACCGGTTAACTGTTGGCTAAGTTCGCTGCGCTGGCCGGCCAGCAGCGAGATATCAGAATCGTCAGAATCAATGTTGCTCAGTGAACGATGCAATTCCCTGATTTGGTTTGCCTGACTGCGGCTCAGATACTCCAGATAGGCTCGAGTTCTCGTTAGGGTATTGACATCTTGGTCTCTGAGTGCAATAGCGAGATTGTCTAGTTTTGAAATCTTGTAATAGGCCTGAGCGGTCAACTCGAATGCTGCAGTTTGCTGCTCCAATTCAAGCAATTGCTGGTACTTGGTTCGTCGCGAATCCTGTTGCGACAGATCCTCTTCCTGCAAGGTTTGAAGTGTCGTTTGCTTTTGCTCCTGAGTCGAAACAATTTGCTCGTTAATCTGCTTCAGTCTGGCCTGAACTGAGGCCCGCTCACTTTCAGTCTGTGCGGTTTTTGTCTGCAGCGCTTCGATTTGTGAGCGCACGTCGACAAGGTCTTGACTATAATCAGTTTGCCCGAATGCGTGATCGACCGTCATTGCGAGACCTGCAAGGAGCGTTGTGACCGTCGCGCAAAACCGGGTGAAGAACGAGTTGAATGTCATAAGTCCTGGTTCCAGGGGTTTATCCACAATTATGCGTAATGTCTAACGCACGGGCATGTATCTTGAATTTGTAAAACTTAACTGGCACTTGTTTGTCGCGCTGGTCGCAATTATCGCGTTGTTGGCATTTGAGCCGTTGCGCACTCGTCATGGCGGGATTCGTTCGGTAAGTGCGGACGAGCTGCCGAGAATTATGCGGGACGAAAAAATCATAATTCTTGATGTATCTGATGCCAAAGAATACGCTGGCAGTCATATTTCCAAAGCGCGCAATATTCCGCTTAACCGACTGGATTCCGACATTCAGACGATCAGCAAATTCAAGGCACGTCCTGTCGTGATATGCTGTCGAGTCGGAAATCGAAGTTCCAAAGCGGCGAGAATTCTCAAAAAACACGGCTTTTCGAATATTCGGACACTCCATGGCGGAATGGCAGCCTGGACAAAGGAAAATCTTCCGGTCGAAACCTGATTCAGTCAATCCAGATATTACTTTAACTGCCGCAAATTATATTCGCGCGTCAGTCCGGTTTTTTGGCACAGCAGCCAAGTAAAGTCTCACCAGCCAAACATTGACTTCAAAATCCGCACCGCCGATGAAATACCTGCACACAATGGTTCGCATTGCTGATATTGATGAGTCGCTGACGTTTTACGTCGAACACCTTGGCTTGCAGGAATTGCGTCGAATTGATCATGAACAGGGACGTTTTACAATTATTTTTCTGGCAGCCGAAGGCAATGAGGATGCGCAAATTGAACTGACCTATAACTGGGACTCTGAAAGCTATACCGGTGGCAGAAATTTCGGGCACCTCGCTTACGAGGTGGCTAACATTTATGAGCTTTGCGAGCGGTTAGCCAAAGCTGGTGTCACAATCAATCGACCGCCGCGTGATGGGTGGATGGCCTTTGTCAAGTCGCCTGACGGCATATCCATTGAACTTTTGCAGAAGGGTGAGCCGCTGCCGCCGCAAGAGCCGTGGCTGTCGATGCCGAATTGTGGCACCTGGTGAACTCAGACAATGGACGCGGTTCGTCTAGAAGATTAACTCAGTCAGTCTGTGCGGCAATGGTGCTATTGACAAAACCGTGTTGTCGCCAGGCTTCGTAAACCACAATCGCCACCGCGTTTGACAGGTTGAGACTGCGATTATCTGGCAGCATGGGGAGTGTTAGTTTTCGATCAGGCTGCGCACTCGCGTGGATCTCCTCACTGAGACCTGCAGTTTCTGATCCAAAAACCAGCCAGTCGTCCGGGTGATAGCCGATGTCGGTATATGGAGTTCTGTAGCGCTTTGAAAAAATCAGCGCACGGCGTTCAGGTGCAGACTGGATGAGGTCGGAATAATCACGGTAAATCTTGATCTCTACGCCTTCCCGGTAATCCAACCCGGCTCTTCGAAGCCGCGCATCGGTCAACTGAAAACCAATCGGTTCGACGAGGTGCAGTGTACAGCCGGTGTTGGCACACAGCCGAATCACGTTGCCGGTATTCGGCGGAATCTCAGGTGCGACCAGAACAATATTGAACAAAATGAGATTTAATCAGTCAGAGAAGCTACACATCAACCACAAGAGGATAAGTCATTATGTCTTTGCGAGCCACTTTTTTTCGCTTTGTTGCCGTCGTGACTATGGCGACTATCACAGCACCCGGCGCCACTGCAGAGGGTGAGACCAAACACGTATTTGAACTTTTTACCTCCCAGGGCTGTTATTCGTGCCCACCGGCTGAAGAGCTGCTGGTCAGAATCATCAAGCAGTACGACGACATTCTGGCACTTGAGTATCATGTTGATTACTGGGATTCGCTGGTCTATGGCGCTGCAGGTCAGTGGAAAGATCCTTTTTCCTCGCCCAAGTACAGCCAGCGTCAGCGCGATTACAACCAGCTGCGGCTCGAAGGACGGACCGGAGTCTACACGCCACAGATTGTTGTCGATGGTGCCTATGCCTTTGTCGGCAGCAAATCCATGAAGGCTCAGAGCCAGATGAGTAAAGACTCGAGGCTGACGCTGACAACAAGTGCAGAGGTTTCAGCAGACGGACGTGTCAGAATTGAGATTGCCGGCGACGACCGCACGCAGGCAGACGTGTGGTTGGTGAGCTACGACAAAGAGCACGTTACGAAAGTAACTGCCGGGGAAAATATGGGCAAGAAACTCAAAAATGCCAATGTCGTGCGTAAGTTTGAATCAATCGGCAGGTGGCGTGGTGAACCGCTGGTGATCGAATCCAAAATTGAACCGCTGACCGACAACCAGAATTGTGCCGTGCTGGTACAGGCCTTCAGTCATGCCGGCCGACGCGTTGCCGGGCCGATCCTGGGTGCGGCCGATTGTACAGCAGCGTGATCTGAAGTACGGCTGCCCTCAAAAGGGCTTGGTGACCACCAGCGCAACGATCGCAATCAGAAACACGACCGGCAGTTCGTTGAACAGTCGAAAGAATACGTGGGAACGAACATTGCGATCTGCCTTGAAAAGTGCGAGGTAGCGCCAGCACCACAGGTGGTAAATGATGAGCATTAATACCAGCAACACCTTGTAGGTGAGCCAAAGTCCGCCAAACCCGTAACCCAGCCACAGGTAGACGCCGGTACCGATCGTTAGTAGCGCACTTGGAGTTGAGATGCCAAAATAGAGTTTTCGCTCCATCACCTTGAAACGTTCGATGCTGATCTCATCGTCGGCCTGCGCGTGGTAGACGAAAAGCCGCGGCAGGTAAAAAAGTCCCGCAAACCACGTCACAACAAACACAATGTGAAAGGTTTTTACCCAAAGCATGGTGTCACG
>JAJDZL010000210.1:0-30000 GCA_022824665.1 Gammaproteobacteria bacterium
GGCGGCCGGGTCGTCACTAATGCCGGCCGGGATACCGGCAGCCCTTGTTGTGGAATTGGCAGATGGAAATGCAACCGCGTTTGACGGCAAAATCTCAGAATTATCGGCACTGACACCAGCAGGTGAACTGGCAGCAGTTGCCTCCCACGCACCAATTTCCGTGTATAGAATTGCAATTACACTCGAGGAAATTCCAGATTTGTCTGGTCTCGACACTAAGGCTTGCGAAATCATCATTCAGCTAGGCAGACAGTCTCTAATGGCCCTGCTTGATATGCAGCTGAATTAAGTTAGAGCGCACCCCCCGGGCACTTTTCGTTAGAAAAGTGCTCTCCCTGATTTCAAAACAATGAAAAAAACGCTTACAACGCCAATCGTGCTGCAAATGCATGCATCGGAGTGTGGTGCTGTGTGTATTGGAATCATATTGGCTTATTTTGGTCGGTGGGTATCGGTCACAGAATTGCGTGACAAGTGTGAGGTAAGCCGAGATGGCAGCAGCGCCGCCAGTCTTATCCGTGCTGCCAGACACTATGGTCTTGAATGCAAAGGACTCGGTGTACGCGCTGAGCTGCTTGAAAAACTCGATTGGCCTTTAGTTCTGTTCTGGCAATTCAGCCATTTTGTCGTTTTTGAAGGTGTCAAAGACGGAACCTATTATCTTAATGACCCAGCGACGGGCCGACGCGGCGTTTCCAGGCAAGAGTTTGAGAAGAACTACAGCGGTGTTGCACTGCAAATTCAGCCTGGCGCTGACTTTGAACGCGGTGATGAACCGCCCGGTCTTTTCATCCAGTTGGGTAAGCTATTGTCTGGGACACGGAATGCTGTTGCGGGAATTTTTGCCTGCGCATTAATGCTGACGATACTGGCGCTGGTTATTCCCGCATCAATACGCGTTTTTGTAGACAGCGTTCTACAAAATCATGGACCATGGGATGGTCTGGTTGCAGCACTGCTAGGCAGCGGTGTCCTCGTATATATCCTGTCGGTGCTCAATCAACGTTTTCTGAAGCGCCTGGCAGTCAAAATTTCAGTTTCAGGCTACAACCGTGGTTTGACGCGGCTATTGCGGTTGCCGGTGGAATTTTTCGAACATCGGCTGGCTGGAGACTTGGCTGATCGTGTCTCTTCAATTGACCGGCTTGCCAGAAACCTGACAGAGCAGTTTTTCGTGCTGATCATCGATATTGCAATGAGCGCGATATTTTTGATCGCAATGTTTGTCTACGATACTGTGCTCGCACTGGTTGTGTTGGGGTTAGCAGTGCTAAGCGGTTTGCTGGCTCATTATTTGAACAAGAGACGAGCAATCAAAAACTATGCGATGCGACGCGAGCAGGGAATGTTGATTGGTCTGGGCACACAAATGCTAAGTCACGCCGATACTCTTCGTATGTCTGGATCAGATGATCGTTTCTTCGCGCGCTGGGCCGGTCAGCAGGCTCTAGAATCGCGTGCGCGCAGGCAGTATTCTGAGTTGGGCGCAGTTATCAGCGCGTTACCTGGAACGTTTGCAATATTTGCCGCGGCCGTAGTTTTGGGTATTGGTGGAAGCCAGGTTTTGGCAGGCGAATTGACGTTGGGCACTTTGGTGGGATTTTTTATTCTCGCACAATTGTTTTTGGCACCGGTTGGACGTTTCGTGGGATTTGCAGATCAGCACCAGTCGCTTAAAACCGATCTGCAGCGACTCGACGACGTATACAAAGCTGCTGAAGACCCTGTGTTCAGTCGTCGCAGTGAGTATTCCCAAACTATCCCCACATTTAAAGGCAGACTTCAGTTGGCCGGTCATTTGGAACTTAAAGACATCACTTTTGGTTTCAACAAGAGTCGTCCACCAATAATCAAAAACTTTAATCTTGTCATCAAAGCAGGACAGCGAGTGGCTGTGGTTGGTCCCAGCGGTTCCGGAAAATCAACTTTGGCTCGGCTAATTTCAGGGATTTATCAGCCCTGGTCCGGAGAAATCCTGTTTGACGGCCATTCGGTAAATGAAATACCCGCGGAGGTGCTCAGAGAGTCCGTCTCTATGGTGGATCAGGAAATTGTTCTGTTTTCGGCTTCACTGCGTGACAACATTACTCTGTGGAATTCACAGATTCCAGATGAAATCATATTTCAGGCCGCGCGGGATGCGCATATTCATGGTGATATTTTACTGCGACCGCAAGGCTATTCTACTCATGTGGAAGAGGGCGGAGCCAACTTCAGCGGTGGACAGCGTCAACGGCTCGAGATTACCCGAGCACTGATCGGTCACCCGACACTGTTGATTCTGGATGAGGCAACCAGCGCACTTGATGCTGCGACGGAGAAGGATGTCGACGATGCGTTGCGACGGCGCGGTATGAGTTGCCTGATTGTAGCGCACCGGCTAAGCACTGTGCGGGATTGTGATGAAATTATTGTGCTTGATAAAGGCGTCGTAGTGCAGCGCGGTACGCACGATGAACTAGTCGCCGATCAGGATGGGATGTACGCCAGGTTAATCAAGCTCGTATGATGAATTCACGGCCAAAATTCGTTTCGCTCGCAGAGCTCGCTGCGCGTTCGGGAACTAACGTGCCCTGTGCCGGCAACCAGCCGTTATGGCTGGACGACCCACACAGCATCTGGCTCATTGAAAGAGGAACGGTGAATCTGTTCCTGATTGAAGTCAAGGATGGCGTGGAACAGGTTGCGCCGCAATTCCTGATGAGTCGCGAACCAGGTTGGATACTGCCGGGAGTGGCCCCAAGTGCACACAGTGATGACAAAACCACCCTGCATCTGATAGCCAAAGGGTCGCCGCACACCTCGCTTCAGCGTCTGCCAGTTTCAGCGCTTTCCGACATTGATCCTGCACAGTTGGCAGGGCAGATCGATACTTGGCTAAATTCAATAACCGAGACGCTTTCGAGATTTACCAAACCGTTGCCGCGTCCAACTGATTTAGCCGCGTCCGGCGCAATGCGAATTGCGGCCAATTCCATACTTTCGGTGCAGCGCGACGCTGTTTGGATTTCTAATCTGGCTCAAGCCCCAGCGCTTTTTCTGGATCTTGTCAACCAGTCTGATATTGTTGAAGTCTGCGCACAGCACGAGGTCGCACTACCGCTGACTCGTACTAGCTGGATTAACGTGCTCGACGATGTAACGTTAACAGGGACTACATCTCACGAATTGGCAGCGAGGGGTGAGTTGATGACGGCGCTCGCTTCGTTTCATGCGATCGCCATGTACCTGGAACAACTCAATCGACGTCTTAAGGTAGTCGATGATGTAAACCTGGAGCAAGCGCGTACAGCCAGCCGTCGCAAAGCCGAAGTTGTCGCGCGCCAGCGTCTGTTCAATATTTTTGGCCAGTCGATTAACCGGGAAGATGCAGCTAAAGACGGGGCACTGGCAGATGCATTGCAGATTATTGGAGAACGCGAAAAAATTCACTTCAAAATTCCAACCCGCGCGGGACACACGGATACCGAAATCAAATTGTTTGATGTGTTAACCGCATCAGGTGTAAGAGCTCGTCGTGTGCGATTAAATTCTGAGGACAAGTGGTGGTGGAACGGCAGCGGATCGTTGTTGGCCTATCGGACCGACGACGGGCAACCCGTTGCGCTCGTACCGGCTACGTTCGGCGCTTACCGCGAAATCGATCCGGTCACTAAACGCAGCGTTCGATTGACAGCTGCGCGCGCGCAGGCACTCATGGATGAAGCCTGGGTCTTTTACCGTCCTTTAACTGCCGGATGCACGAAACCAAAAGATCTCGTAAAGATAGCGTTTCAAGGCGCACGTGCTGACGTAGCACGACTGGTGATCACAGGGCTATCGTATGGCCTGATCAGATTGGCACCGGCATTTGCACTTGGAATTGTTGCCAATCACATTGCGGCAGGTGGCAGTGCGCAGACACTATATGTGCTGGCAGCAACACTGGCCGGCATCGGCCTGCTCGGTTCCCTGCTTCATTTGCTGCAAAGCACGACACTGATGCGTCTGCAAATGCGTTCAACCTCGCGTATTGAAGCCGCATTCTGGGATCACCTGATGCGTTTGCCTGCGGGCATTCTAAAGCGCTATCCGGCTGGGGATTTGGCCAACTCAGCAATGTCATTTCAGAGTGTTCGCGATGGTTTTCAGGGTGTGGCTGCTGACGGTATTTTGTCGATACTCTTTTTGCTGCCCATTTTCTGCGTCATCTACTTTTATGATGCAACTCTCGGTGCGATTGCGCTTGCTTTCAGCTGCGCTTCCTTGCTGTTTACTGCTGTTCTCGGTTTGCGCCAGATATCACCTTATAGGCGAATGATCAGTGCTTCGAATAAGGTGGCCGGTCGACTCTTTCAGATAATTAGTGGCATTTCGAAGCTGCGTATGGAAAGTGCTGAAGGATCGGCATTTGCGATTTGGGCGAAGGATTATCGAGAACAAAAACATGCACAAATTGAACTCGGTGCGCTTCAAGAGCATGCAAAAGCGTTTAGTTCTGCACTACCCTTTGTGGCAGCTGGTGTACTGCTTTTTGCAGTGATGGCAGGCGGCCGCGAAGGAGTTTTGCCGGTGGGCGATTTCCTGATTGTCTATACGGTCTTTATGGTATTTCAGTCTGCCGTCACCCGTTTGGAAGAATCCTTGGGTGCGGTTGCGGCCCTGTTCCCTGCGTTCGATCAAATGCGCCCGTTGCTGGAGGCAGTTCCTGAAACCGAGAGACAAGGTGAGCCGATCGAATATTTGAGTGGTGATATTCTATTCGACCGCGTTTCATATAGCTACGCAGCGGATGGCCCTATGATTCTCAAGGATGTGACGATACGTGCACGTGCAGGTGAACTCATTGCCATAGCTGGCGAGTCGGGTGCAGGCAAGAGCACGCTTTTTCGGCTTGCGCTGGGAGTCGACCAGCCAAACTCGGGTGCGGTCTACTATGACGGTCGTGATCTCAAGCACCTAAATCTTAAACAGTTACGTCAAAGTATTGGTTCAGTGCCGCAATCGGTTCGATTACATCCCCAGGACCTGTGGGATAATGTCGCCGGCCACCACTATGATATTGAAGCTGACGAGGTCTGGGCGGCAATGCGTATAGCTGAAATTGAACAAGAGGTCAAGGGTATGCCTATGGGCGCTATGACCATGGTTGGTTCCAGCGATACGATGCTGTCGGGTGGGGAAAAGCAGCGTATTACCATTGCCCATTCTGTATTTCGCAATCCGAGAATTATGTTGTTTGATGAGGCAACAAACTGGCTCGATAATCAAATTCAAGCTAAGGTTATGGAAAATCTCAACAGCTTAACGGCCACTCGAATCGTTATTGCCCATCGGTTGTCCACGCTGAAAAACGCTGATCGGATCTATGTTCTAAAGGGCGGAAGAGTGGCTCAAAGTGGCTCGTATAAAGAGCTCATGGAGGTCGACGGCGCGTTCAAGGATTTGGTTAAGCGGCAGATTGTCTGATTTGACATTTCACCCGATGGGTTGTATGCCACGGCGAACACACTTTGAGTTTCAAAATGAAGCTGTCCGTTAATCTCGAAAATGCCGTCAAGTCGAGAGCCGAACATGATCGAGAATTCCGTTCGCGACTTGTTCAGAATCCTAAATTGACAATCGAAACCGAATTCGAAAAGAAGCTGGCTGGGGACCATGAAATTCATGTGCATGAACACTCCAGCAAGGTAACCCACATAGTGCTACCGCCACTGAGCAAGTACACTGAGGCTGAGCGACAGGAGGCGAAAACCGGTGCGGGCTCACTTGAGTTTCTCCGTAAGACACTCTACGATCCAGCGCCACCGCGCCGCTGCGAGAGTTCCAACACCGCCACTTCCCAATCAAGTTCAGTCAGTACACAAACACTTCTTGAAGCAGCTCGCCAAAGCATTCGTCGTGGGCTCGAATTTCTGCAGACAGCAATTGATGGCAAGGGCGCGTGGTACTGTATTCGGTTCAATCTGGCTGACCCGAATATTCCACGACACTTCGAAAAACCACCCTTCGTATCGGCATTGTGTGCGCTTGCGCTAGCTGGCAGCAACGAGCCGTGCGCCAAGGCACTTTGCGCTGCAACACGCGCCTATCTGGTTAACACTATGGAATATCCCGGGTTTTGGCGCTACTATCGTCATTTACCTCAGGACCTTGATTCCACTGCGCTTGGTTCACTGCTTATCGCAGATCATCCGTGGATTATGCTGGGCAGGAATATTGAGTTGATTCTTGCCAACCGCGACGAACACGGTCGCTTTATGACCTGGTTGCTGGATGACGATCAACCCGATGTTGTGTCAACTTTTCGTATCGAAGCCGACCCTGTTGTTAATGCTAATGTAATTGCTCAAATCGGCGATTGCGCTGAAACCCGAAATGCACAGCAATGGCTGGCACAAATGGTTGAGGATGGCTTGCCCGCAGCTCCATCCAAGTGGTATCAGGAACCAGCATCGATCTATTATGCGATCGCGCGCGCAGTGATGCGTGTGTCAGGCGCCCTGGATCAGCTGCGTCCGATACTCGGTGATCGAATCGTACAACTGCAGGATGAAAGCGGGGAATTTAGTGATGTTTTTCAGGCAGCCCAGGCAGTCTGCGCACTCTACAAAATCGGATGTATCGACCGCATTGACTCGAAACAGCTGTTGGTGAGGATCATCAGTTCGCAATATGAAGACGGCAGCTGGCCAGAGTTGCTCGCATTTGGGGACAAATCACTGAGGTTCGGTGCATTCGGACAGATCGGGCATGCGTCTGATGCCATCACTTCGGCATTTTGCATCGAAGCGTTGGAATGTCTTGTCAGGAATCTGGAACGTTAATGTGTGAATAACGGCTTTCTATGGAGCAGAAAGTTGGACATTGACGCACAAGTATTACTGACCCAGGCGCGACTTGTCAGAGAGGGGCGCACCATGGAGGATTTACTGAGGCATTTTCGAAGCTGGATTTCCCGCGACCTGGTTGGAATTTCCGGATGGCGGCATTTATGCGAGCGCGCACGCCGACTTCCCATTACGATGGGGTCTCACCCTTTTGGATTCGAGGTCCCTTTGCATGCCCGTGAACCATGTGCAAATTTGAGTGTCGTACTAGCAAGTGGCACCCGGTCCGCAATCGACTTCGTCGAACGTGCCCAGACCGATGGTAATGAAAAGAGCGCATGCGCGCTCTTGCAGCTTTTTGAGCGAATTGAATCTGATGACTCAAATCTTCGAGCAATAATTGGCCGCAAGTTGATGCTGGAGTACATTACCGGTCCGGACGGGCACGGTGAATGCTCACAGCCGAGAAAGTTTCTCAGAGCTGATCAACGTCCCATCATTGGCGTGCGGAACCAACTAAATGACGTCGACACGGTCGCGAATGCGCTTGCTTCGCTGGTAGACTGGCAAATGAATGATATCTGTGCGCAACACCTAAGGCGGGTATATCTCGCATTACCGGACGGTGTGCGTATGGATTCGTTTGGCATTGTGCCCCAGCCCGCCACCCGTTCATGTGTAATCCGAGTGGCAATTACGGGATTCAGGTTGCGCGCGGAAATTCGCGGTTTTCTTGACCGATTGGATTGGTCCGGCTCGTTATCAGCAGTTAACTCGGTTTTTGATCGTTTCGAACAGCGTATGCACATTGTCGAAGTTGGATTGAATGTAGAAGTTGAGCAAAGCGGTATTGGACCGACTCTTGGACTGATGTTTATTGGCAGACAAAAGCATATAAGAGACTCGCATTCCTGGCTCGATGGATTGACTGATTGGGATCCATTGGTAGACGCCCTTTGTGCAGAGGAGATCATTCAGCAAAAAAAGCTTGCGGCATTGACGCACTGGACTTCAAAACCGACAAGGCTATACGCCAAGTCCGGGAGCCTAATTGCGCTGCGCGGTATTCATCACGTTAAACTCGTGATTTGCGCAGGTGAACTCAAACAGATCAACGCATATTTGTACCTGGCACTTTCCGCACTGTCGGGCGGTTGAGGCGGTGTTGTTGCAATTCAAGCTGTCTGGTTCCCGGCCGTTACATTGAACTTAAGCATCAAGCAGCAGGAAAGGTTTGCCGGTATGTCCGGCGGACAACTATTGAACACCGATTCAGTAAAGTCCGGATCACTCTTTGTGCTGCAAATGAGTCGAAAAATGTCCGCAGATCTGTTCCTGTAGAATGGATGGCCACTTGATCATCAAGAAAAAGCGCATTGAACCTTAACGAAACAGTTGCACTGACCCGGGAGCGTCTTGCTAAGGAGGGACGCACGATGGACTCTTTGCTGGAGTGCTTTCGACAGTGGATTTCCCCTGTCCTGATCGGAGATTCGATGTGGGCTGACATTCTGAGTTGCGCTGAGACGCTGCCGATCTCAATGGGAGCTCAGCCATTTGGCTTTGAACTGCCGATGCATCTGCCTGCACCGGTAGCAGACTTCGGTGTCACGCTGGAACGCGGGACCCAAGGCGCAAACATTTTTCAAACTCGCGCACAAAGTAATCAAACCGATGGGAGCGCACGTTCAATTGATCGACTGGTCAGGCAATTGGATGCAAGGAAATCTTCGCTGCGCGATGTTGTCGGTAACAAGCTAATGTTGGAGTTCGATGTCGGATCATCCGAATTTTGCATCCATTCCCACCCAGGCATTTTCTTGAGACCCGATCAGCATCCGATAATCGGATTTACCAACCGGTTAGATGATGTTTGCATGGTTGCTGATTCGCTTTTTTCTTCGGTGGGTTGGACGATGGGTAATGCGCAACGCCAAATCCTGAGCCAGGCGTATCGCACATTGCCGGACGATGTGCGCATGGATTCATTTGGTGTCTTCCCGTCTCGTTCGCGGGCACTGCGGGTGGCAGTTATGGGATTTGAGTCTCGCCAAGACATCTGTAATTACCTTGAGGAGTTGGACTGGCAGGGACGACCGAGCGCGGTGGATTCCGTCATCGCTCGATTCCAGGAGCGGCTGCATATCGCCAGGGCGGGGTTGAATATTGATATTGAAGATAAGGGTCTTGGATCGACACTCGGTCTGACATTGATTGTCAGACAAAGGTATACCAATGATCCGCGTTACTGGCTTGACAGCGTGACAGACTGGGATTCGTTTTTGAATGCCTTGGCCCTGGAAGAGCTGGTGGTTCCGGAGAAACTTCAGGCGCTTGCCGGTTGGGTAACAAAGCCGAAAGTACTGTTTGCACAAACGGGCCAGTTCATATTGCTACGCGGAATTCACCATGTCAAACTGGTCATTGTTGGGGATCAACTGATTGGTGTCAAAGCTTATGTGTTCATTGTGCTTTCAGCTACAGCCAGCAATTGACGGGTTCGGCTGAAAGGCAGTGAATTCAGCCGAGATGTGTGAATTGTAGAGTTGTTTCGTGTGTCTTCGCTGAATAACAAGCACAAAAAAAACCGGAAGCAAAATAAATTGCTTCCGGCTTTTTCTTGTTTGTTAGTGCAATCGGATTACCAGCAACAGCAAAGTCCGGCTGAGATAGCTTCAAGCTGTTCCTCAGTAATATTCGGATCTGGTGGCAGAGCGAGATGCACAGTCTGCATATCACTTTCGTGCACTACGATATTCATCGAATCAGGCATCGTAATTCCCAACTCTTGAGAAATCGCAGATTTCGGATCCGCCAGCAGTTGGCCTCTGAAACTGGCGTCTAGTGCAGATTTATCTACAATCTGCTTTAACATATCATCACCGCTTCTCATGGTTCTCCCTTTACCTTAAATGATTGTTGAGATTCCATAATATACTGATTAGAAGCCTTTTTGTCAAATTCTTTGGATTCACGATCTTTACGATTGTGAAAATCAAGCAATAACCGGTATCGGATTCAAGTGCAGTTCATCAAGAGGTGTTTGTCTCAATTTAAGTTCAACCGGCACGTCATACAGGCGTCCCGGCGCGAATCGCTCCCAAAAATGACGCAGCCCTGGCACAATTACGCGAACCACTGGCATGCCGACATCGGGACGGGTTTGATTGAGCACTAAAAATTCCAAGCCTTTTGCTTCAACTTGTGCGCGGCACCATTCTATATGGCATTTAAGATCGTCTGTTGCGCTAAAGTTAAGGTCGGCATACGGGTGAGTCTGGAAATTTTTGGCTGGTGCGAGATAAGGGTGATCGATCAGTTTGCCAGTTTGCCACCACTTTAGACACATTTGGTCATCAATTCCATAGCCCCGCGGAGACTGGTCAGGCCGTGGCACCCAAGTCAAACATTGATTCAATTCACAGATAGCCCTAAGCGCAGCAATTTGCGGATTAAGGTGTGCCCCAGCGCCGTAAATGATGTCCTCGGTGTCGCTGTCAGTACGCCTTGACAAAGCAACAAATACCGGTATATTCAAGTCACTTGTCAGGTCCAGTATCCACAAATCCCGATTGTATCTTCGATAGTAAGCAGGTGCTTCGGTCAGGTAATCTACACCGAAACTTTCAAGATTCACTCCAGGCCGGGGAAGCCTGTTGTACCACCAGATAGCGAAAGCATCGCGTTCAACCAATTCAAGGAATCCCTGCAGGATAGCTTCCTCTAAGGTGTTGCCGGCGGCGCAGCCGTTCGAATCAGCCCATAGTCCGGCATCTGCTCGCTGTTCCGGGGTCATGCCATAGACAAGTGCAGTTGGCAAGAACCGCTGCCGCTCCTGGGTCAGCGACCAAACGGGAGTCCAATCCAGCTCTCGGTATATGTCGAAGTGCGGCGGAATGACGTTGTAGAAATGACCCAAAGCATTAATTTTCTCGGCATCATTCATTTGACGCTGGCTAAACAGCTGGACATCGTTTGGGTGGATAGCGCGATCATCGTCTTTATCCAGAAAATCAGCGAAACGCATGCGAGCGCGGATTTCTTCGCCATGAAATGCGCCGCAGTATCGTTCAATAGCTTCGCACAGCGCGCCGACTTCAGATTGTTCCGAGGTTGTGCCTTTGCCGGCGCTCTTGCTTCTGAGACTGCGCCTGAGCGAGCTCAGATTTTTTATCCTGAGCGCCATATTACTGCCCGCCCAGTGAACATGAAGCCACGGATCAGTTGGTGACGCGGTGCGTTTGACCCAGGTGACAATACCGCTTACGGGGCTGACCAGGTGTCGATACTGCTCAAGGGTTTGGGCGGGGGACAGGGTGCGTAATCCACTGCTCGTCAGACTTGCCTTAGTACCTGCTTTGAGAACTATCGGTTCCGGTTCACGCGTCGGGCTGCGGACCGGGGGCGCGCCACAACTGGCACACTGGGGTCGCTGCATAACCAGATGATTGGCCGCGGTCAGGGTGGAGATATTGAACGTTATCACATGTTCATGAAGCGGCTCTGAATCGCCAAGCACCAGCCACTTGGCAATTTCCATCGCGATCATTCCATAGACACTGTCCAGAATCACGGGCGCAGCGATTTGCGGGCGAAACGCGGCTTTATCTCCGCATCGATTGCGTAAAAACGCATGCACTTCATTGTTGTTTTTCAGTCGGTGGGCCAGGCAGTCCAGGCACGGTCCCCGACAGTCGGGCTGAAAAACAGGTCCAAACATCGGCTGCATTCCCTTGGGCCGGACGGGTAGCCAGACTGCTCCTGACTTAAGGTGGCGCAGATTGAACTCGTGCGTTCTCGGGTCAAGATAATCCGTACATACAAAAACAGACAAGACAGGGTTTCCGGAACCCACTGCGATTCCGACAGATTCAAGGCAGCGAGTCATTCGGCCGTCATCATCACCGTGAATTTCGAGTGAGCAGCTGCTGAGCGTCTGTTCGACCTCAAGAGGGGTCACACCGAGCGATGTCCAATAGGCCGCCTGGCGATGATCCATTCTGAATTGACCTGAAATAATGTATCCTCGTCTGGCCAACTCCGCTATGGCTGCATCGACAGTTGATTGTGAATAAGGTGGCGCAAGTGCTGTTGAAATGTCCGGCAAGTCGTGCTGTCCGTTGAGCAGCTCCAGCAAGTCAACATAAATCTGTCCGTGCAATAAAGTATTGAAAGTCTCGGATACCAGCAATACCTTGCCTTCCCCGATCGGACGGTGCTCCAGGTGCGGGGTCAGCATGGGTCGGTCCAGCTTCTTGCACTGTTCGGCAATTGATTTGAAAGGCTCGCGTCTTGCCATACTTCGCTCAGTATTGGTTTTCTGTAATGAAAAGATGTTGCGGCCAGTTGCCGTCAAACCTCTGTCAACGGCTGGCAATGCATTCGCGCATCCGCCCGCGAACTATACTTTGTTTGTGGGCAATGATGCTGGTGCAAAATCCCGGGTGGTTTTTGCGGCTTGCCCGACTGCTGAGACCAGTGCATCATAGTCTTTCAGTTTGCAGGCAAATGCCAGCGCCGCGCGGGTGGTGTCGTTTAGTTGATCTGAAGCCGAGAAATTGCTCAGAGCCAACCGTTGCATGCTCGCAATATTTCTCCACAATCTGGCAGTATCCACGAGTTCCTCGCAGGTTTCATTGTCAATAATTCCCTGCGACTGTGCCTCCTCAAATATCGAAACCGCGGTACTGGTGTTTTCGCTTTGCAATATCGAGAGTTTCGTTATGTGTGCAAGTCCAAGTACTCTGGCGGCGCGTTCAATTGACATGATTCCCCATTCAGCAGCTTCACATGGTGTCAGTGCGTCAGATTCGCCCGTCGTCGGTTCTCCATTCAATTGAGCAACAAATGGGTCATGCAAGGAGTTATCACTGAGTATGTCGCGTCGCAGATTTTCAAACGTCTTCTCAATTAACGGGTCGCCTGCGACGTAAATGCAACGTGCGCGGGTTAACTCCAATAGATCGTTATTTCCATCTTCAGACCCAAACTTGCTGGACCACTCAGCAAAAGTATATTCAGTGATCGCTCGCTCGCCGGCCGTGTGCTGTTTGAACAATAGGCTGCTGTCGGTGAGATTGGTGAGCGCATCGCCAAAGCGTCGCATCAGGTCGGAGACAAACTTATCGTGTGTACCGTCGTGCAGCATTACCAGCTCAAGTGCAAGGCAGGCAGTTGCTTCTTTACTTGCGAGGTCGCCAAGTGCAATAACGGCCACGGCGGTGTTCTGCAGCTGATATGAGCGGTCTTCAATGTCTTCAACACTGGCTGCGAGTACACTGGTTACGGCCGCCTCGGCAATATTGGAAAGGGCATGGCTCGCCTCAGTCGGTGTCAGGTTCCTTCTCAGTGTGTGCATGGCAACCTGAAAAGTTTTGTGATTTGTCCAATTTCGAACAATTTGTGCTGCATCGGCAGAATCTTGCACCGGGGCTTCAGCGAGCTGTTCTTTCATCTCGGTAATTCCAAATTCGTGCAGCCAATAAACCCGGACCAGACCGCTGCGTGCGATAAATTCCGCCTCTGGGTCAGGCCCGAATCCGCCTGGAATTTCCAGGTCGGTGAATTCGCGCGACTGCAGGCTGTCAAGCAATTCAGGGTCGTGTTCAATTGCATCAGCAAGACGCGGCGCAACCTGAAAAACCTCAACAATGACGTCAAACGCTTCCGGGCGCATTTGCGCGACCCGACTGTCGTAAGCGCGCCAGTCTTTAATTTGCGGATAGAATTGCTCCCGCCACTGATCAACCAGTGGATCAATGGTTTCGAACCAGCGTTTCGGCTTGAGTGCCAGGATGAACATTTGACCGTGACTGGCAGGCATCTGCGGTGAGGCTTCGGCACCATAGTGCTGCAGAAGGGGATAGTGACGGCTGGCAGTCATATGATGATCCGCGTGACGCTGAAAATTGAAAAACATCCACTTGCTGAACTTGTCGTTAGCGCTCCACGAGTGTCTGGGCTGGACCTTTTCGAAGCGGCCGTTGGGCAGACGAATACGACGTAATCCGTAGTGTTGGATGTAATTGCTGACCTTCATCGAAAATACATTGCCGAGGCACAGTAAAACGTAAATCAATACGATCAGCCATCCCCCCATGGCGTATACGAACGCATACCAGCCAGCGGTTTCAATGCCATAGCGCCAAAATGGATTGCTGTAGTGCCACACAGGCTTCTTTGTGCGCGTCATGCGTCTTCTCGCCATTGCCCATGCGCCGGTCAGATTATGTAAAAGTTCACGTGGAAAATAGTGCCAAAAACTCTGCCCTTTAAAGGCAGATCCGACATCCAGCGGTGTGCCGACATAGGCGTGGTGAATGTAGAAGTGTTCGGTTGCGTAGTGGGGATAGGACCCCGAGGCAAGCAGAAATTCACCCAGGTATCGTTCCCAGGCGCTGCGTCGATGAATCATCTCGTGGCCAGCGATGAATACCGCCTGACCTTCGGTTGCAAGAATGATCGCCAGCAATACACTTTCCCACCAGGCATGCTGGCCAACCACGAATATCTGCCATAGCGTAAATATCAGGGTGGCAGGCCACAAAATGGCCCAAAGCCAAACCGACAGGTTGTATAGCACCAAGCTGGCCTCCGGTGTTGTTTTGGGGTTCATGTTGCGATCTTCCTTGCCGAATGCCGTATCCAGCGTCGAAGCCGATATGAAAAAAAGGAAAGGCGCGAGAAGCCACCATCCGCCCAATGCAGCGGCTGCAAAAATTAGGGGGAAAACCAAAATTGGTAGAAAGTGCGGCAGGGCGTTACCAATTGAGGGTTCGACTGTTTTGTCTTTGAAAGCTGCGATAGTAGTCATATGATGCCCTCTGGTCTGGCAGAACTTCTGGAGACTTGCTTTAGACGTCTCTTAAGAATTGTATATCACCGCCGGTTGCTGATGAGTATATGGCGACACATTATGAAAATTGAGTGAATCAAGTGCACCGGTGAATTTGCCAAACAATGCCGTCGGCATCACCGTCTTACAACAGCTCTGCAGATGGAATTTGCGAATCAACACGATCAGATAAAGCTGATCTCGATACTTTCACGACTGCCAGAACCCCGGTGCAATCTGCGGGCATTGTCCCCGGCGATTGGTCAGTTCCCGTAAAGCCGGGCCGTTGTGAATTGCACTGCGCCAGCGGCAGCAATTTACGACATTGCGGTGAATTGATGCACACAGTCAAAGGGAAGTTCTTCTCCCGCAGCGTTTCAACGCGCCAAGCGCGATGAACCGGACAATACCTTGAACACTTCGTACAGTTCGCTTCTTGCTATTTCAAACAGCAGGACTTGCACTTTGCTGAAGTCAGTCAGCGCATTGTGACAAGCTCTTCCGATGCCGTTGGATGAATTGCAACCGTGTTGTCAAAATCACACTTGCGGGCGCCCATTTTTACTGCAACTGAAAATCCCTGGATGATTTCGTCGGCATTGTCGCCGACGATGTGACAGCCGATTACTTTCTCATCTTCCCCGACAGTAATCAGTTTCATCAGAGTTGGTGATGTTCGAGAGGTAACTTGGTAGTACATATTTTTGAATTCGCTCTTGTAGACTTTTACAGACTCCCCGTATTTGGCCTGCGCCGCGGCTTCACTCAGACCCATCGTTCCGATTGGCGGATGGCTGAAAATGACAGACGGGATGTTTTCATAATCCAAATGTGCATCGCTTTGCCCACCGAATAAACGGTCAGAAAGTTTACGTCCGGCAGCAATGGCAACTGGCGTGAGGGCGATACGTCCTGTAACATCCCCCACTGCATAGATGTTCTTGTTTGAGGTGATCTGATAACTGTCAGTTTCGATAAATCCCCTGGCATCGGTATTGACCCCTGCAGCCTGGAGGTTGAGACCCGCAGTATTGGGTTTTCGACCGATTGCGAATATAAACTCATCCACCCCACTGATTGAAGATCCATCGCTGAGCTCAACGGTCAGGGTTGAGCCGTCTTTTTTGAGATTTGTCGCAGCATTGTTCATCACGAATCTGATGCCGCTTCGGGCCATTTCATCCATCACCACCGCGGTCACAGAAGCGTCAAATCCCCGTAGCAGCTGATCCTTTCTCAGCACCATGATTACCTCGCTGCCGAGTCCGTGCAGCATACCGGCAAACTCGGTGGCGATATAGCCCGCCCCGGTAATCACTACCTTTTTCGGCAGTCTTTCCATTTCAAAAAAACCGTCACTGGTGATGCCGAGTTCAGCACCTTCTACCGGGGGTACAATTGGCTCCCCGCCGGTTGCAATCAGGAAATGTGGTGCCTGGTAAACATTGTTGCCAACCTGAACTTTGCTATCGGATGCAAAACTCGCTCGTCCGGCGATAAATCCAACATCGGCTTTTCGCAGATTATTCAGATAGATGTCGTTCAGACGGGCGATGTATGCATCTCGGGACCGTTTGATTTTGCTCCAGTCAAAGCCCTGACTGTCTATCGAGAAACCGTAATCTGGCGCATCGTGCAACACCTCGGCAATTCGTGAAGTAGTCCACATGACCTTTTTCGGCACGCAGCCCACATTGACGCAGGTACCGCCCACCCTGCCGCTTTCAATGACGGCACATTTGGCACCATACTCACTTGCTCTTCGTGCCGCCGCCAGACCACCGCTGCCGCCGCCGATGACAATCATGTCGAAGTTTTTATTCATTGCTTACTCCTGGAAAATTGGATAAGGGACTATAACACACGCAATTACGAACCTGACTCAATCAGCAGGCGTGCGTTACCGCCGGCCGCCGTGGTATCGATACAAAGCGATTTTTCCTGGATAAACTGCCATGGTGCCCACGTATCGATAACAAACTGAACGATCGGGCCTGCAGATTTTGCCAGATCAACTCGCAGTGTTCTCACAAGGTCCGGGTCAAGTCGTTCAAATGCGATTCCTGCCAGGACTTCACAGGATAAAAGGCTGTTTGAATCAGGAATGACGTTACTGTCAAAAACGGGTGCGCCACAAGCGGTGAGTTTTTGGATCATGACTTTGTCGATTCCAACTGCCAGCACGGCGTTACCGGCTACCAGTGCCTGGATGACATGCGGCAGGTATCCCAGACACACAAATATGCCTTTTGGTTCGATATACAGTCGATTGCTCTCGCCGGTGGGACCGTCGAGGTCAACCGGCGAGTGCAAAAATTCGATTGTACTGTCGAGTGTTTGTACAAGGCCAGGTTCAGATTCAATTGCCGCGCTCAGGACTGATGCCCGCGCTTCGCATTTTGCCCACTCAAACATCAGTACACGCAACTGTCGAAACGCCCGACTCGTGTCTCCCCGGGTCATTTGCGGCCGAGTTTCCCGGCTATCCAAGCTGTCGGCGAATCTGCGTAAATTCGGAACATAGTGCGAACCGCCTGCCTTGGGCCCAGTGCCGGACAAACCCCTGCCGCCAAATGGCTGGCAGCCGACCACCGCACCGATCTGATTGCGGTTCACATAAACATTGCCGGCATTTACGGATTCGGTCAGCTGCTGAACCCGCCGGTCAATTCGAGTATGAAGCCCGAAAGTCAGACCGTACCCGGAATGGTTGATTGCCTCGATCACCTGCGGCAGGTCTGCAGACTGAAAACTTGCGATGTGCAGTACCGGGCCGAAGATTTCCTGTTCGAGATCTTCGATGCCCGCGACTTCGAATACAGTGGGCGGAACAAAATAACCGTTGAGATCTGTCGCAAGCGGCGTCTGGTACAGTAAGCGTCCTTGAGTTTTCATTGCCTCGAGGTATGCGTCGATATTGCTTTTCGCAGCGGCGTCGATGACCGGTCCAATGTCTGTTTCGATATTCCAGGGATCGCCAACAATCAATTGCTCCATCGCACCAAACAGCATGGTGCAGAAGCGATCTCTAATCTCCTGTTGCACGTACAGCATTCTGAGCGCCGAACAGCGCTGTCCGGCACTTTGAAATGCCGATGCGATAATGTCGCGAACCGCCTGCTCCGGGAGTGCAGTCGAATCTACGATCATCGCGTTTAAGCCGCCCGTTTCAGCAACCAGGACTGCTTTTGGATTGCCGTTTTTTGCCATTGTCCGATGAATGAGCCAGGCGACTTCAGATGAACCGGTGAAACATACACCGTCGATTTCAGGGTTTGCAACCAAAGGTGCACCAACCGTTTCTCCGAGACCAAAGTAAACACTGAGCACTTCTTGTGGAACTCCTGAATTATGCATAATCCTGATCGCTTTCGATGCGACCAGCGGTGTTTGTTCTGCCGGTTTGGCAATGACCGAATTTCCGGCCGCGAGCGCGCCCACAATCTGGCCGGTGAATATTGCCAGCGGAAAGTTCCAGGGCGAGATACACACGATTGTGCCGCGCGGGCGACTCTGTTGAGGCCAGTGTTCAAGTTTTAGCGCTTCATTCGCGTAGTAGCGGCAAAAGTCGATGGCTTCGCGCACCTCTGCAATTGCGTCTGCAATGGTTTTACCGCATTCGCGAATCATCATCGCAACCAGCTCGGGAAGCTGTTTTTCGTACTGCCGCGCTATTTTCCTTAGTACGACAGCGCGATAGTCAGCACCGAGTGTTTCCCAGTTTTGTTGATTGCGGTATAACGCTTTGCTTATGTCGGCAATGGCTCTCGGGTCAGTTGGATAGACTTTGCCGATTTCAAGGCCGGTATCGGTTGGGCTGTAGGTTGTCTCCAGCGTTGCAAGCCCGGTGTTCTTATAGTCTGAAGGTGTCGCGATCCAGCGGGTGCTGGCGAACGCATCCAGCGTGTTTGTTATCACTTCTCGACCTGACTCACTTTCCATATCCAGGCCAAGTGCATTCAATCGCGACGCTCCGTAAATCGATCTCGGTGCCGGAGTCGCGGGATTATGTGTTACTGATTTCAAGAGCTTTGTCTGTCGGACGGGATCGGAAACGATCGCTTCAACCGGCACCCTTTGGTCCATCAACTGGTTAACAAATGAGCTGTTCGCACCATTTTCCAGAATGCGTCGTACCAGGTAGGCAAGCAAGTCTTCGTGTGCACCGACCGGCGCGTAAATCCTGCATCGGTAATTGAATTTGTGCCGGGCAATTTCGTGCACTTCCACGCCCATTCCGTGCAGCCGCTGAAACTCGAAATCACTGGAATCGGACGACATTTCGATAACGGATCGGATTGTGTGCACGTTGTGGGTTGCGAATTGGGGGAATATGTGATCATTGCGCGCAAACAGTTCAAAGGCGCAGGCCAGATACGAAAGATCGGTGGAACTCTTGTGGGTGAAAACCTGGTAGTCTGGCGTACCCAATACCTGGGCGTGCTTGATTTCAGTGTCCCAATAGGCCCCCTTGACGAGACGAAGCATAATTCTACGCTGAAGACTTTTCGCCAAAGCATGCGCCCATCGGATAACCGGAATCGCGCGCTGGCTATACGCCTGAACCACAATTCCGAAGCCATCCCAACCGGCGAGTTCATCTTTCGCAAGCACCCGCTCGAAGACATCAAGAGACAGGTCGAGTTTATCGGCTTCCTCTGCATCGATGTTAAGTCCCATGTTTGCATCTTTGGCCAAAATTGCCAGCGATAGAACCGATTTAGTGAGCTCATCAATGATCAGCGATCTGCGGCTCGTCTGGTAGCGGGGGTGAATGGCCGACAGTTTGACTGAAATGCCCGGATTGTCTCTGAAGTCGCCGGAGTCGCAATTGTGCGCGAGGTGATTGATCGCCGCTACATAAGCGTCCATGTAGCGCTTAGCGTCACTTCCTGTTAAGGCAGACTCCCCCAGCATATCGTAGGAATAGCGATAGCCGTGTCTGACGAACTCTTTGCTGCGGGTTACTGCAGATTGAATGTCAACTCCGAGAATAAACTGATCAGCGATCAACTCAATTGCCTTTGCCACGGCAACTCTTACGACGGGCTCGCCGAGCCGTTTGAGGACTTCGCGCATGGTTTGCGCGAGATCGGCGCGTTCTCGTTCCCCGAGCATCTTGCCAGTCAGCATCAGCGCCCATGTTGACGCATTGACCAGGGATGATGAGGAGTGGCCGAGGTGTCGTCCCCAATTGCCCGGTGCGATTTTGTCGCTAATCAGTGAATCGATTGTAGCTGCGTCCGGCACTCTCAGCAGTGCTTCTGCCAGACACATGAGCGCGATTCCTTCACGGCTTGACAGGCCGTACTCGACCAGAAAAGATGACATGGCACCGCCGGTGCGGGACTTGCGGATTGTTTTAACCAGTTCGATCGCGTCAGACGTTACCCGAGCGCGCTGTTTTTTATTGAGGCAGGATGTTTTAAGCAGCGAATCTACGACTTCGGGCTCAGATGCATACTCGTTTGCACGGATGTCGCTTCGAAGGGTCTCGATATCCAATTGCATCATGGCATACAGGCTACCGCTTATCTTGCTGAATTGCTGATAGTGAATTCCTTAAACGCAGGGCAATCAGATGTTTTGCCGCTTGGCTGTCGTTCGCACACTACACCATGGCAATTCAAGAATCTTCCGAAAGCATCAGTGTTTAATTTCTGAAAACTTTACTTGTCCCGGCGTATCATCGACTTTTGTGAAATGCGACTTCCAGCTGATTGCAGTTGGAAGTTGCGGCAATTCAGCAGTTACGTTTTGATCAGTTCAGATTTGCCTTGGGTGCTGAACCGAGTGAGCGCGCGAGCTGTTCCAGATAAAAAGGCGGCAGCACCATTCGGTGATTCCCGTCATTTTGTTTCATGCCAAACTCGTAGTGATGCTTGAAATCTTTTGGCGGCTCTAAAAGATAAAACAGCCCGTCGCTGAATTTCAACAACTGGATTCCCGCCTGCCATACCCTTTGTTCATTTGCTTCGTCAATTACTCCGGCTGCGATGAATGCATAGATCGGTGCTGACCGATACCTGGGTTCAAGCTGGCGAAACTTGCTGATTTGCTTGCTCACCTGCTTGATGTCAGCGGCTCGAAACTTACTCTTGATTTCGAACAGAAACACCTCTTTAGGGTCTTCTCGCACGCCCCAAGCGTCTATCTGCATGTTGAATTTGCCATCGCGGTGTACATAACTGCCTTGATACTTGGCCTCATATTCTTCAGTAATGATTCGTTTTATCGATGCGATTGCCATCGATTCAACAAACTTTCCGTGACTATTGCCGAGGTCTCCCATCTGCTTGTTCCAATCAGCTCTTGACTTATCCATCATTGCGGCAGTGTTATCAAGCCGGGCCTTCAATTCAGCCAACTCCCTGGCGAACTGCTCGGTTCGCTTGTCAAATTGTTCATCCTTTTTTTTGAATTCCAGTTCAATTTCCCTGGCGCGCTTTTTACGCAATTTCTTCCATTTTTTGAATTTCAGTGCAGCTTTCTTAACGCGCTTTTCGTGTTCCTCGTCGTTTCTTTTGGATTCCAGCTCGAATTGCTCAACGCGCTTTTGGTGCTCATCGCGGTTTCTTTTGAATTGTTGTTCGATTTGCTCGATGCGCTCTTGATGCTCATCGCGATTTCTTTTGGATTTGTGTTCGATTTTCTCGATGCGTTTTTGATGCTCCTCGCGATTTCTATTAGATTGTTGTTCGATTTGCTCGATGCGCTCTTGATGCTCATCGCGGTTTCTTTTGGATTGTTGTTCGATTTGCTCGATGCGCTTTTGATGCTCTCCATGGTTTCTTCTGGATTCCAGCTCGAATTGCTTAGAGCGCTTGTAGGCTGTCTTGTTGGCCTCGATAAGTTTATCTAGCGCACTACAGATATTCTCCAGACGCGATTCCATTTCGTCATGAATGTATTCGACATCATCAAATGATTCAATTTTTACGTTATGACGCATAAATTCACCTGGTGCATGCAAGACAATTGGCAGGAATGCTTTGTTCGACAGATTTCATTGTACCATCTGTAGACCTGCATTCGGTCGTATACACGCAAGATTTCAGGCTGCAAACGATGGCAGTTGTCAAAGTGCGCCGACAAGAACTTTGCGCAGCTGCGCTCGCAACTTGCTTTGCTTCAGGTGTTGAATCGAACGCGCAGTATTTCGCCCTCTTGCGGCTGATAGGTTTTGCCTTCGATACGCAGTTTACCAACCTTTTTCACCGCCTGTTCACTACCTGCACTGATGAGGTCTTCACACGCCATCACCTCAACCCGAATAAACCCTCTTTCCATGTCCGTATGAATCCGTCCGGCAGCTTGTCTGGCGGTTGTGCCGCGCGCAATTGCCCAGCCGCGCACCTCGTTCTCATTGAAGGTGTAAAAAGTGCTCAAATTGAGCACACTGTACGCGGCATGTACGATACTGTCAATTGCCGAGCGGTCGTAACCGATTTCTGTTCTGAATAATTCCTGCTCTTCGTCGGGCATCTCGGCGAGTTCGGACTCGAGCTCAGCACAAATCGCAACCGCAGGATTTCCCTGCAAGTGAGTCGGATTGGAAAATTCACTATGGGTCAGTTTGCTTTCATCAACATTGAAGATGTAAAACTTGCGCTTGGCTGAAATGAGGTGTAACTGTCGGACTGTATCCACCTCGTCGGAAGCCAGTTCAACCGAGCTCGCTCGCTCGCCGTTTTCGAGTGCATTCATTATTCGGGTGAGTGTCTTGAGCGCAGCGCGCTCGCTCTTATCCCCGACCCTGGCTTTTCGTCCGGTTTTTTCGATGGCTCGGGTTACCGTTCCGAGGTCAGCAAGCAGCAGTTCAAGATTGACAGTTTCGATATCTGCGCGCCAGTCAGTTTGCTGATCAAAACATCCCACCACGTGTGCGATGACATCCATCTCCCTGATGTGAGACAAAAACCGGTTACCGAGACCTTCACCGCGTGAGGCTCCGTCAACCAGACCGGCGATGTCGACAAACTCGAGAACAACAGGGACCACTTTGTCTACATTGACCACATTAGCGATTGCTTCGAGACGCGCGTCCGGAACCGCGACGCTGCCGATATTGGGCTCGATCGTGCAGAAAGGAAAACTTTCAGCCGGAACGCTGGACTTCGTCAGTGCATTGTAAAGTGTGGACTTGCCGGCATTGGGTGCCCCGATAATTCCACAGCGGACACTCATTTTCTGTCGGCAGTCTTATGCCGGATTGGTGTGTTCAGACTTGTTATCGCTGCCGCGGCTGTGCAAACCGGTCATCGCCTTTTCCAGGTTGCCGGCAAACATTTCCGGCAATGCGTCAACCGCGTCGTCAATTGCTTCGTCGAGCAGCAGCTGGTCAGCCGAGGATGGTACGCTGAGCACGTAGGATACGGTATTTGCCTTCCCAGGCGGACGACCGATTCCGAGTCGAATTCTAAGAAAATTGCAGGTTTCGCTTTGTGCAATGATGTCGCTGACGCCGTTGTGACCGCCATGTCCGCCACTTCGTCTGACGCGGATATTGCCGACCGGCAAATCGAGATCGTCATAAACGACGACGGTGTCTTCGGGGTCAATCTCGTAGTAACGGGTGACCAGCCGGAACGCGTTGCCGCTTCGATTCATGTAGGTCATCGGCTGCACGAGCCACACCGAAACGCCGGCGATTTTGGTGCGTACGATATTCGCCTGCAAGCGAGGAACAGCTTTCAGTTGCACCTGCTGCTGTTCGCTGACCCGGTCAATAAAGCGAAAGCCGCAGTTATGACGGCTTTTGCGATACTGTTCACCCGGATTGCCAAGTCCGAAAATTGCCCGTACAGCACTCATCAGTCATCCCGGCAGGGAGACAGTGGCATCAGACTGGCAGTTAGCACCATGCCTGATTCTTGCCGTGCCCGCTGCGCTATTCTGAAGACTCCTCTTCGGCTTCGACGATGTCTTCGCCAAATTCTTCTTCATCGCCTTCTTCATCTTCAATGTCAGCAGCAATTCTGGACGGCGTAATTGATGCGATGGCATAGTCATCACTGTCGTGCTGCATGGCAGTCAACTCAACACCTTCTGGCAGTTGAATATCAGAAAGGTGTACAGAGTTGTTGATTTCAAGTTCGCTGACATCGACGGACAGGTATTCAGGCAAATCTTTTGGCAGACATTGAATTTCAACATCTGTAATCAGCCTGGAAAAAATTCCGCCTTCAACTTTGACGCCAGGGGCAATATCATCGCCTTCGAAGTGCAAAGGTACGCGCAACGTAATCTGCTCAGTTGCCTTCACTCTTTGCAGGTCAACATGCAGCACCTGCTGCTTGTAGGGGTGCATTTGTACTTCGCGAAGAATTGCACCTTGTTTCTTGCCGCCTTCCTTGACGTCGATAATGGCCGAGTGAAACGCTTCAACTTCGAGGCTGTGGATCAGGCTGTTGTGATCTGTCGTATAGTGTGCGTTTTGTTTATCCGCACCGTATACGACGACTGGTACACGTCCTTGACGTCTGAGTCTGCGACTGCCTGACGAACCGAATTCCTCGCGCGGTTCGAGTTCTATTGAATAGTTGGTGCTCATTGGTTTTTTTCCTCCATGTGCGACTGACTGCTGCTCGAGCCTGGATCAGTCGACGAAGATTGAGCTGACGGAGTCGCCGATAGAGATACGGCGCATTGCTTCTCCGATCAATTGCGATACATCAAGTTGCCGAATTTTATTGCAATTTTGCGCTTTTTCGGAAAGTTTTATTGAATTACAGACAACGAGCTCGTCCATATTGGATTGTTCGATGCTTTCAACTGCAGCCCCGGACAGAACAGGATGGGTGCAATAAGCCTTGACCGCGCGAGCACCGCGTTCTTTAAGTGCATTGGCCGCCTGACACAACGTATTGGCAGTATCTACGATATCGTCAATGAATACACAGGTGCGCCCTTCAATGTCGCCAATAACGTTCATCACCTCTGCAACATTGGGCCGCGGCCGTCGTTTGTCGATAATGGCAAACTGTGCTTCAAGCTGTTCCGCGATTGACCGGGCACGCACAACTGCACCGACATCCGGCGCACAGATCGTGAGTTTCTTTGGTCGTTTGCGCCAAATGTCGCCGATGATCACGGGCCGCGCATAAATATTGTCGGTCGGAATATCGAAAAATCCCTGAATCTGATCGGCATGCAGATCCATCGTCACCACGCGGTCGGCACCGGCTGTACCAATCAGGGAAGCAACCAGTTTGGCAGTGATGGGTACTCTTGAATTACGCGGTCGGCGATCCTGACGCGCATAACCAAGGTAGGGTATCACCGAGGTTATTCGGCCTGCGGAAGAACGCCTGGCTGCATCGATCATAACCAGCAGTTCCATCAGGCTGTCGTTGGTCGGTTCACAGGTGGGTTGGACGATAAATACATCCATACCGCGAATATTCTCGCTGATTTCGACTGAAATCTCTCCATCGCTGAAGCGTCCAACGGTGGCGTTGCCGAGTGGTACAGACAGATAGTCTGCGACCTTGATGGCCAGATCCCGGTTGGCATTGCCAGCCAGAATCATCATATTTTCAATCATAGTACGTTCACTTCGATTGATGGTTCAGACGAGGTCGGGTAGTCATGACTGGTTACGATGGAATTGATTCGAACTGGCTGGGGTGCCAGGATTCGAACCTGGGTATGCCGGAATCAAAATCCGGTGCCTTACCGCTTGGCTACACCCCAATCGAACAGACTTTGTTTTGAAATTTAGAGGTGACAGAACGAATTGGCGCAGTCAGTGTGCGCGTTGACAGTCAATGTGAGCATTTTATTTGTTTCAGGTGGAAATATTCCAAATAAATGTTTGAATCACCCAAGAACGATACGAATTTGGAAATCTGAAGATTGAACGGGCTAACCGCTCATCATCGAGGATTGCATCTGCGTGCACGATGACGAAGTATTTTCAAGGTCAGTACGACATCGGTTAGGCACTCGAAGCCACAGTTTTGCGATGAATTGCCTAATCTGCCGAACTATTCAAAAGGGTCACTGTGGTCCACCTTGATGGCCACCGCCAATTTGTTTCCGGAGCTGCGGCTAAACGCTAATCCAATCAGGTGACTCACTTTTTTCGGGTCGCGATACTTGTCCCCATAGCCCCGTTCACCGATCTGTTCAATCGCCGCCGCGGCCGCTTCATCCAGCTTCTCCTTGTCCCTGACCACCTTGAGCTCAAACACAAACACCTGACTGCCGTGGCTCACCACAAGGTCTGAACGACCGTCGCTGGTCGCCTCCTCTGCCTTTACGTCAAATCCCCGCGCCTGAAAACACGCATAGAGCAGCGATGCATACCAGGCTTCATAGCGGGCAAGGTCCGCCTTGCCCTTTTGCCAGTGATACGGAATCCCCGCAAACAGAATACGCAGTTTAGCCAGAAAACCGTCGAAATCATTGGCAATCAGCAAATCGCCTATCTCCAATGCCCTGATCGCCACCTGTGCCGATTCCTCCGAGATATGCTCCAGATAGCCTTGACTCAGGTCCTCCCTGACTTCCAGGTTCGGATAATCCAGTGTGAAAAGGGTTTTAGATCCCATACGCTTCTGTTCGACAATAGTCAGATAGCCAGCCTGAAACATCAGTGCTGTCGGTGCTATGTCTCCGACATCAAAACTGGAGATAAACCCTTTTTCCACCTGCATGTTCTCAACATTGATCAGGTTGAACTGGTGTTGCAGCATCACCCGGTACAAAAAGGTCGGCGTACCGGTCTTGAACCAGTGCGATCCAAACTCCTGCGTGTCAAACAGCAACAGTACATCATAGGGGTTATAGACTTTCTCATCACCGCACCAGTTGTAGCCTTTGTACCATCTTCGAATCTCGTCCCGGTCAAAGTTTTCGAGCTCTGGTGCAAACACCGTCTCAAGATCATGGTCGGTATAGCCGCAGATGGTTGCGAATCTCGGGTCAAGGCTGATGTCCTTTAGATTGTTAAGTCCTGAGAACAGGCTCACCTTGCTGAACATACTGATGCCGGTAACGAACACAAACCGGACGTGCTTCGCACTGCCTTTGATGACGCCGTAGAAGTCTCTCAGGTAATCCCGATTTGTCCTGGCCAGCTCGGACTGCTCAATCGCATCAAGAATGGGCTTGTCGTATTCGTCCACCAGCACCACCACCTGCTGGCGGGTTTTGGCATGCAGCTCATACAAAACATATTCCAGCAGTTCCGGTCCCGTACCGGAAGAAACATCCAAGTCTATTTCAGTTGCCTTTGCAAGTCTTGCCAGCTGTTTTTTGATGTGGGATTCCAACTTCCACGATTCGTTGTAATTGACATCAAAACTCAGTCGCACAACGGGATGACGGGTCGACCAGTCCCAGTGGCTGCAAATATCAAGTCCCTTGAACAGGGTTTCATTACCTTCAAAAAGCTCCTGAATTGTGTCTAGCAGCAGGCTCTTGCCGAAGCGGCGCGGGCGCGACAGGAAAAAGTTTCGTCCATGATCAATAAGCCGACGAATATGAGGTGTCTTGTCGACATAGTAATAACCATCCTCCCGGATTGTTTTTAGATCTGGAATGCCAACCGGGAATTTGAGGTGGTTCATGGTTGAAATCTGCGGTGAGATTTCTACGGATTTTACCACAGCCCTAAACTGCGCATTTCTCTAGATTGAGCCGCAGATGACGATCCATCAACCCTTGCAAAGTTCAACATTAATCCGTAAGTCGTTTAATTTGTTGAGCTTTGCGCAACCTAAAAGCCTCAATTTGAAAACACCGAATTAAGTCTGCTTTAGGTCCGGAACTTCTGTCTCGAGTGTCAAATAATAAACAGGATGTGTAATCAGAATCATCGCTGAAGTATAACCGTCAAGTACCGGAGAATAGCCAAACAGGAGTTTTTTTAATGACAATAAAACAGATATAAAAATATCGAAAATCAGTTTCTATCCAGTGGTTTTTGATGGGCGCGGCTATAGCTATCCATCGTTAGAAACAATAATTACAGTTGAAAATAACAGTAACAGTGTTATAAAAACCGGCATGAACGAGAAGTCATTCACTCTGGACGAATTGGTCGCGTTGGTTGGACTGCCAAAGCGAACGGTACGTTATTACATACAGATCGAGTTAATGGACCGCCCCGAGGGCGCGGTGCGAGTTAACAACTGTCTTTGGATTGGTAAAGTCAGCTTGCGATTCAATCGAAGATTCGATTGCCGTGCAATAATAAGCGGCTTCGCAGCCATTTTCTTGCTTGGGGGACGATTCAGGTTCGGTCGCTTTGGTTTGACAAAAAGCGAACGATCGGTTTGAACTGCATGCCCTGAATATTATGACTTGACACCGGTCACAGACTATAGATGGGCCGAGCCATCTATAGTCTGTGCAAATTTGTCCCGCCCGGCCTGTGACTTTCCAGTCGTGTAGAATACTACTGAAACTCACTCGTCGGATCTTTGAAAAAACCGAGTCAGCAGACCTCCTAAATCGATCTCCATATGAAGCGCCGCTCGTTTCTTAAATTAGGTGCTGCAGCCAGTGCCCTGTACGCGTCACCCCGGCCTCGCGTATCGCTCGCCGAAGTTGCCGCGCCGCGCGTTCAGCGCTACGTACCGTTAGGCGCAACCGGGCTTGAAGTGTCAGACATATCATTCGGCAGCAGCCGGCTTTCAGACGCGTCGCTGGTTCGTTATGCGTACGAGCGCGGCGTAACTTATTTTGATACCGCTGAAAGCTATCGCGGCGGTGCTTCGGAAACCGCAGTGGGCACTGCACTCGCAGGTGTGCGCGACAAGGTAATCATCGCATCCAAAACCAAGGCGCGTGCGGGGCAGGACAGGCGGCAGATTATGGCCGCACTGGAAGGCAGCCTCAAGCGGCTGCGAACCGATTATGTTGATCTTTACTACATTCACGCAGTCAACGACATCGATCGACTCGAGAACCCGGAGTGGGCAGAGTTTACCGAGCGCGCGCTCGAGCAGGGCAAGATCAGGTTCCGTGGCGTGTCCGGCCATGGTTCCAATCTCGTCAAGTGTTTGAACTATGCATTGGACCACAAGCTTGCAGATGTTGTTCTGGTCGCGTTCAATTTTGCGCAAGACCCGGAATTTACCGAAAAGCTGCGTCATCTGTTTCACTATGTTGCCCTGCAGCCGGGTCTGGTGGAGGTATTGGCGCGGGCGCGGGCGCAAGGTGTTGGTGTTATTGCAATGAAGACTCTGATGGGTGCGCGGCTAAATGACATGCGCGAGTTCGAAAGCGAGGGCTTTACATTTGCACAGGCTGCACTGCGCTGGGTGCTTTCCGGCGAGCATGCGGATGCTGCGTTGATCTCCATGACAGGCGAATTTGAAATTGACGAATATCTGGCTGCGTCAGGCTCAGCACAGCCCGCACAGGCCGAGACGCGACTGCTTGCTCGATATGTGGCTATGCACGGATCAAATCACTGTCAGCAAGGCTGTGGCATCTGCGTAGATTCGTGTTCATTCGGCGTGCCGATTTCTGATGTGCTAAGAGCGCGGATGTATGAGGTGGACTATCAGGACAGACGGCTTGCACTCGAGAGCTATGCAAACCTCGAAATGGGTGCCGGCCAGTGTCTTTCCTGCAGCAGGCCAACATGTTTGGACGCCTGTCCGAACAATGTGCCGATTGCTGTACTTACTCGCGATACGGCTCGGCGATTTGGCGACGCGTGAGGCGATTTTTTGCACATTTTCTTTTCGTCCTGGCAGCCTGGACGCTGGTCATTAAATGGATTTTGCCGGTAGTCTGGGCGCTCAACGAGGGTGTATCGCATGACACCTATATCTACTGGGACTTCTGGTGGGTGGTCCATATTGCGCTCGCCCTGGCACTGCTCTACGGTTATCGGCACCTCTTTATCGCCGTCATTGCGGTCTCGGTTCTGGAAATATTGATCGTTACCACGAAGTTCATATTGTTCCTGCCTGATCCCGAGTGGACGATCTGGACGATGAACTGGTTTGTTAACAAGCTTTTTGTGCTGGCAGTATTCATAATGTTGCTGATCCATGCGTTAAGTCGAAAAAAGGCGTATGCGTCCTGACTTGTACAAGGTCACAGGCAACTTCATACAAATCAGCAAACTAAAAAAACGACCAAAAAATTAATTGACGCGGTGCGCTACAGCCACCGGGAGGGTAATCCAATTGAATTTAGCGATCGACAAATCAGGCAACGCTGCATATCGTCAGGCGTTTCCGGCTGAAGAGTTTGCAAGGCGGCTCGCGTGCGTGCGCGCGATCATGGCCGAACGTGATCTTGATGGCCTGCTGGTTTCAGGCCCGGATAATATCTGCTATTTGACCGGGCTTAGTTATCACGGTTACTTTGCCTATCAGCTGCTGGTGGTTG
>JAJDZL010000210.1:35000-37235 GCA_022824665.1 Gammaproteobacteria bacterium
CCACGTTAATCGGCGCAGGGTGAGTCGGATCCTAAGGCGAGGCCGAAAGGCGTAGTCGATGGAAATCAGGTTAATATTCCTGAACCGAGTGCAACAGTGATGGGGGGACGGAGAAGGCTAGATCAGCCGGGTGTTGGATATCCCGGTTTAAGCGTGTAGGAAGTATCTTTAGGAAAATCCGGAGATACATATTCTGAGGCGTGATGACGAGCACATTGCGATGCGAAGTGATTGATGCCATGCTTCCAGGAAAAGCCTCTAAACTTATGTTGTACTCGTCCGTACCCCAAACCGACACAGGTGGGCGGGGCGAGAAGCCCAAGGCGCTTGAGAGAACTCGGGTGAAGGAACTCGGCAAAATGACACCGTAACTTCGGGAGAAGGTGTGCCCCCATTACGTGATGGCCCTGCGGCCGGAGCGGAAGGGGGTTGCAACAAAGAGGTGGCTGCGACTGTTTATTAAAAACATAGCACTCTGCAAACTCGCAAGAGGACGTATAGGGTGTGACGCCTGCCCGGTGCCGGAAGGTTAAGTGCGGAGGTTAGCTCTAGGGCGAAGCTTTCAATCGAAGCCCCGGTGAACGGCGGCCGTAACTATAACGGTCCTAAGGTAGCGAAATTCCTTGTCGGGTAAGTTCCGACCTGCACGAATGGCGTAACGATGGCCACACTGTCTCCACCCGGGACTCAGCGAAATTGAACTCGCTGTGAAGATGCAGCGTACCCGCAGCTAGACGGAAAGACCCCGTGAACCTTTACTACAGCTTCATACTGGATCTTGAATATATTTGTACTGCATAGGTGGGAGACTGTGAAGCCAGGACGCCAGTTCTGGTGGAGTCAAAAAGAGGAATACCACCCTGATGTATTTGGGGTTCTAACCGAGGTCCGTTATCCGGATCCGGGACAGTGTGTGGTGGGTAGTTTAACTGGGGCGGTTTCCTCCCAAAGAGTAACGGAGGAGCGCAAAGGTATCCTAAGTACGGTCGGAAATCGTGCGGATAGTGTAAAGGCATAAGGATGCTTGACTGCGAGACAGACACGTCGAGCAGGTGCGAAAGCAGGTCTTAGTGATCCGGTGGTTCTGTATGGAAAGGCCATCGCTAATCGGATAAAAGGTACTCCGGGGATAACAGGCTGATACCCCCCAAGAGTCCATATCGACGGGGGTGTTTGGCACCTCGATGTCGGCTCATCTCATCCTGGGGCTGGAGTCGGTCCCAAGGGTATGGCTGTTCGCCATTTAAAGAGGTACGCGAGCTGGGTTTAGAACGTCGTGAGACAGTTTGGTCCCTATCTGCTGTGGGCGCTGGAGACTTGAGAGGAGCTGCTCCTAGTACGAAAGGACCGGAGTGGACATACCACTGGTGAACCAGTTGTGACGCCAGTCGCATTGCTGGGTAGCTATGTATGGACGGGATAACCGCTGAAAGCATCTAAGCGGGAAGCCTCCCTCAAGATTAGGTCTCCCTGGATCTATAAGATCCCTGAAGGGTCGTTGAAGACTACAACGTTGATAGGCGGGGTGTGGAAGTGCAGTAATGTATTAAGCTAACCCGTACTAATAACCCGTGAGGCTTGACCATATAACACTCGAGCTGTTCGAGTGATTGTATGCTCCTTTTTTTAAGTGCATGCCTGCGCTTTTTGACTACCAATTTTGTTTGATCCAGATGTTCTCGAATGATGCTGGATCGCCCGATTTGCCCGGCGGCAATAGCAAATGGGTACCACCTGAATCCATCTCGAACTCAGTAGTGAAAACGTTTCGCGCCGATGATAGTGCGGAGAAATTCCGTGTGAAAGTAGGTACTGCCGGGCATTGACTTTTCTTTGGGAACGAAGGAAAGTTATCCTGCCAACTTACCCGTCGACCATCGCTTTGTCCGTCCATTAATCTGCGCCGGATATTTATCTCACCATAAGGCATTGCCGGGTCCGCTTCGCACCTTGTGCCGTGTGCTTGCAAGCTCTGGTCTCGTGCTCCTCCCGGATTGCCGGATATCGCTCACATCGAGTCTGTTGTTTGATTTTTGTTCACGCCGGAACACCGGCTTTCGAGATTCCTGTCGGAAAAACCCGGTGCCGTGACCACGCCAGGTAATCTGGCACGAAAATCCATCATCCTGAAAGTTGTGGAGGGCGAAAAATTGTGCTTAAATTAGCACCTGATTGCGTTAAAATCGCAACTCTTGAGCCTTGCTGACAAGCACCGTACAAGTGCCCGCAATGCTC
>JAJDZL010000063.1 GCA_022824665.1 Gammaproteobacteria bacterium
TGAGCGCTTCATGGAGCGCTATGCGCCAAATGCAAAGGACCTGGCCTCAAGAGATGTCGTCAGCCGTTCCATGACCATGGAAATCAATGCCGGCCGCGGCGTTGGTGCAGAAGCTGATCATATTCATCTTCACCTGGAACATCTCGGCCCCGAGGTGATCCAGGAACGCTTGCCTGGCATTACCGAGACTTCAAAAATCTTTGCCGGTGTTGATGCCACCCGGGATCCGATTCCGGTTATTCCGACGGTGCATTACAACATGGGCGGCATTCCGACAAATTTCAAAGCCGAAGTTGTCACCCGCAAGCGCGGCGACAACGATTTTGTCATTCCCGGCCTGATGGCAATCGGCGAGACCGGTTGCGTATCGGTACACGGAGCCAACCGCCTTGGCTCAAACTCATTGCTTGACCTGGTTGTGTTTGGCCGCGCTGCGGCACTGCGTGCCAAGGCACTGCTTGAAAATGACGAGCGCCGTCGCTCGCTGCCGCGAAATATTGAGGAACGGGCAATTGATCGACTCGACCGGATTCGCTACAGTCAGGGCACCACCGGCACCGCAGAGATTCGCTTGCAGATGCAAAAAATCATGCAAAGCCACTGTGCGGTGTTTCGAACGCAGGAGCTGCTGGATGAAGGCGTAGAAAAACTCACCAAAGTATGGGGTGCAATGAGTGATATTTCAGTCACCGACCGCTCTATGATCTGGAATACGGACCTGGTCGAAACACTGGAGCTTGACAACCTGGTGCGGCAATCGATGGTAACCATTTATTCGGCCGCCAACCGCCCCGAAAGCCGCGGCGCGCATGCCCGCGACGACCATCCCGATCGCGATGACGATAACTGGATGAAGCACACACTGGTGTGGCTGAACGATGCCGGTGAAGTTTCCATTGAATATCGCCCGGTACACCTGTATACATTGACCGACGATGTACAGTTGGTCGCCCCCAAAGCGCGGGTATATTAACAGCAAAGCGTAAATCATGGCGAAAATATCTCTCCCCAAAAATTCGATTGTTGGCAAGGGTCGGAAGTTCACCGGGCTGAAGCCCGCCGCGCGCAAAAAGGAATTCAAAATCTATCGCTGGAATCCCGATGATGATGCCAATCCGACTACCGATACCTACGAGGTAGATCTTGACAGCTGCGGGCGCATGGTGCTCGATGCGCTGATCAAGATCAAGAACGAGATTGATCCAACACTGACATTTCGCCGTTCCTGCCGCGAAGGAATATGCGGTTCCTGTGCGATGAACATCGATGGCACCAATACGCTGGCCTGTATCAAACCCATCGAGGAAATCAGGTCAACAGTCAGGATTTACCCTTTGCCGCATCTGCCGGTGCTGAAAGACCTGGTGCCGGACATGACGCATTTCTACGCGCAGTACGAGTCAATCAAGCCCTGGATCCAAAAGCAGTCGCCACCATCAGCCGGTCGCGAAAACCTGCAATCCGTCGAAGAGCGATCCAAGCTCGATGGGCTCTATGAATGCATCCTTTGTGCATGCTGTTCGACGAGCTGCCCAAGCTACTGGTGGAATAGTGACCGCTACCTTGGACCCGCAATATTGTTGCAGGCCTATCGATGGATTGCTGACAGCCGGGATGAAGCGGTCGGTGAACGGCTAGATGAGCTGGAAGATCCCTTCCGACTATACCGCTGTCACACCATTATGAACTGCACCAATACCTGTCCCAAGCACTTAAACCCCGGCAAAGCAATTGCCGAAATCAAGAAACTGCTCGCGATTCGTTCGTGACGGATCTTGCTAAGGCCAGCGATGTCGAGAAAAAGCGTCTGCTGTGGCGCTGCAGGCAGGGAACGCTTGAGTTGGAATTATTGCTCTACCGTTTTATCGATGCGCACTACGCGTCGCTGTCAGAACAGGATACACAAACGCTGCAGGCTCTTGTCGAATACGATCAGAATCTTCTATCTGAGTGGTTATTGAACGGCAAAGAGCCTGAAAACAAAAAAATAAGAGAATTAGTTAAGGCGATACTTAATACAAAGAAACCATTATGAACGCACACCACGATCAATCAGCAAAATCCAGGAAACCTGCCTTTGGGAGAACCCTGCTCGAACTTCCACAGCTAAACAAGGGCACCGCGTTCACGCGCGAAGAAAGACTGCGAAGTGGTTTGCTGGGCATGCTGCCTTATAGCGTTGAGTCACTTCCGTCACAGGTTGAGCGCGCTTATTATGCATACACCCACAAAGCCACTGATCTTGAAAAGCACATTTACTTAAGACAGCTGCAATCGCTCAACGAATTGCTTTATTTCCAACTGGTGATTAATCACGCAGCGGAAATGCTGCCGGTGATTTATACGCCAACTGTCGGGCATGCCTGTGAGCTGTTTTCCGAGATTTATCGCAAACCCCTGGGGCTTTTTCTGAACTATCCGGAACGGGAGCACATGGCCGAAATCATCGATAACATTGCGCACGAAGATGTGCAGGTGATCGTCGTTACCGATGGTGAAGCTATTTTGGGAATCGGCGATCAGGGTGTCGGCGGCATGGGCATTCCGATTGGTAAATTGAGCCTTTATTCAGCGCTCGGCGGGATTGATCCCAAGGTTGCGTTGCCAGTGGTGCTTGATGTGGGCACAGACAATGCCGAGCTGTTGGAAAGCGATGTCTACGTTGGCTGGAAACACGCGCGAATCAGGGGCCAGGACTATGACGATTTTGTCGAACTTGCCCTGATGTCAATTCATCGCAAGTGGCCTCATGCAGTCATTCAGTTTGAGGATTTTGGCCCGTCGAATTCACTGCGGCTGCTCGATCACTATGTTGACCGTCTGTGCTGCTTTAATGATGACATTCAGGGTACTGCGGCGGTTACCGTCGGCTCACTGATTGCGGCAAGCCGGGTTTCAGGGGTGTCGCTGAAGGATTCCAAAATTGTGATCGTTGGTGCCGGCGCGGCTGGAACCGGCATCGGTCACGGTCTCGTTTCAACCATGGTCAATGAAGGGCGCGACTCTGCAAGTGCCCACCGGCAAATATACATGCTGAACAGAAATGGACTGATTCGGAGCGATTCAGTGAATATTCGGCCGCAGCAGCAAAATTTTGTCAAAGAGCCGGCGCATCTGGCCGGTTGGGACGGCGGCTATGAGCTCTTGGATGTTGTGCGAAATGTCAAGCCCAATGTGCTGATTGGCGTGTCCGGCCAGTCTGGATTTTTTACCGAAGCGATTATTCGCGAAATGGCGCACCACTGTGATCGGCCGTGTATCTTTCCGCTGTCAAACCCAACCTCAAAAACCGAAGCATTTCCCGCTGACATTCTGCGCTGGACTGACGGGCAGGCAATCGTTGCAACCGGCAGCCCGTTTGATCCTGTTGACCATAACCGAGTCACTCACGAAATTGCCCAGTGCAACAACGCCTATGCATTTCCCGGTATTGGACTTGGTTTAATCGCGGTTAAAGCCAGGCGGGTTACCGATGAGATGTTCAATGCTGTAGCGAATGTAATTGGCAATGCTGAACCTGCCGTGGAGGAGCCAGGCACATCGCTGCTGCCGCCGCTCGATGAAGTTCGCCAACTTAGCCGCGAGATTGCAATTGCGGTTGCCAAGATTGCGGTTGAACAGGATTTAGTCGGCTGTGAGATCAACTGTCCTGTCGAACAGCTCGTTGATGACAATATCTGGTATCCCAGCTACGAGCACTGATCCCGCGCGGCAATCCGGCCGGCATTCAATCCTTGCTGAGTATGGTGTCGGTTGCTGAATCCAGCGAATCGGGGTGATCCAGCATGAAGTGCAGCCCGCGACTCTCGTTTCTTGAAAGCGCCGAGCGGACGATTAACTCTGCGACCTGAACCAGGTTTCTGAGCTCAATCAGGTCGCGGCTCACGCGAAACTGGCTGTAGAATTCCTGCACCTCTTCGGCCAGCATGACAACCCGGCGCAGCGCTCGCTGCAGCCGCTTTTCGGTTCGTACGATGCCGACATAGTCCCACATGAATCGTCTGAGTTCATCCCAGTTGTGAGAAACAACAATCATCTCGTTGGGATCCGTGACCTGACTTTCATCCCAGTGTGGTATGAGCTGCGCCTGAAAATCGGATTTGACCGGATTTTCGATAATATGGCGCGAGGCTGCATCAGCAAACACAATACACTCCAAAAGCGAATTGCTGGCCAGCCGATTGGCGCCGTGCAGACCGGTATTCGCACACTCGCCGATGCAGTAAAGCCCCGGAAGATTGGTTGTGCCGTTAAGGTCAACATCCACACCCCCGCAGGTGTAGTGTGCAGCCGGCACAACCGGAATGGGCTCATGGTCGATGTGAATACCAAACTCGCGGCACTTAGTGTAAATATTTGGAAAATGTGACTGCAGGAATGTTTTGGATTTCATTGTCATATCCAAAAATACACAATCGAAACCGCCGGCCTTCATTTCGTGATCAATCGCGCGTGCCACGATGTCACGGGGCGCGAGTTCGCGGCGCTGATCATACCGTGACATAAACTCGGTGCCATCGGGCAATACGAGTTTGCCGCCTTCGCCGCGCATTGCCTCCGAGATCAGAAACGATTTGGCATGCGGGTGGTAGAGGCAGGTGGGATGAAACTGGACAAACTCCATGTTCGCTACCTGGCAGCCGGCCCGCCAGGCCATTGCAATGCCGTCGCCGGTTGAGGTATCCGGGTTGCTGGTATACAAATATGATTTCGATGCACCCCCGGTCGCCAGGACAACCGCTTGGGCGATAAAGGTGATGACTTGTTCATTCTCTGAATCAAGCACATAGGCCCCCAGACAAGCGTCCGGTGCGCAGCCGTCCAGTTTAGCACGCGTAATCAGCTCGATCGCAATGCAGTTTTCGTAGATGGTGATGTTATCGTGATTGTGAATATTTGAGACCAGTGTGCTTTCCACCTTCTGGCCTGTTGCATCAGCTGCATGGACAACACGACGTTTACTGTGCCCGCCTTCCCGGGTCAGGTGAAACTCACTGGCATGCCCGGACTGTTCGCCTCGGCGGCTGAACACAACACCATTTTGTACCAGCCATTCGATCGATTCCGGTCCGTGCTTGACGACGAACTCAACGGTCTCGCGATTGCAAAGTCCGGCACCCGCATTGAGCGTATCTTCTACATGAGATTCGTATGAGTCTTCCATGCTCCAAACCGCAGCGATACCGCCTTGGGCATAGTAGCTGGAGTTTTCCGAAACTGCTTCTTTTGTTATGACCGCAATGCGATAGCCCGCATTGGCAGACTTGAGTGCAAAGGTGAGCCCGGCAAGTCCGCTGCCAATGACGATCAGGTCGGTTTGTGCGTACATGGATGAGGTCGTTGCAGGCAAGGATTACAGTATGCCGGCAATAGCTTTATTGATTGCCCAGGTTGTTCAGTGGGATTGCCAGGTTCTGGATGCGCGTTAGGGAATCCAGCACCAACATTTGGAATGCAGACATAATTGGTCGTTTCAAAGTGCGTGCGCCTTCTCCCCGTTTTTTTAAGAAAGTGATCGCAAAGATGGCGATTGGTGTCCATGGAACTTTATAACATTTTGTCTTGCCAATATACTTTTCCGTTGAGATGAATGGGGCAATTAATGATATTAATAGGTATATCTTATAAATAACGGATATAAAAGATAAACTAATTATCGTAGAATAATTGATTAATCGTGTCACCAATATAATCATTTTGCTGATATAAGAAACGCATGGTTGC
>JAJDZL010000238.1 GCA_022824665.1 Gammaproteobacteria bacterium
TCCCCGATCTCCCCGATCGTGGTTTTTCTCGAATCCACAAAGATTCTGGAACGTCGAAGTGCTGCGTCATCTACTTCACGCATCTCGAGCGTAAAGGCACCAACCAAATCGATATGAGTTCCGGGTGAAAGCCAGTCTCCCTGGATGATTGGATCTTTTGTCATCGTCGCCGAACTGATGAGTTCCGCACTTCTCACCGCTGATTCGAGATTGTCGCTCACCCGGATCGTTACCGAAGGCAAGCGCAGTGCAGCCGCAATTTGTTCCGCTTTCGACCGAGTTCGATTCCAGATTGTTACTTCACGAATTGAAGGGCGGATTTCAAAGTGAGCCCGGATCAGGTACGGAGCCATGGCGCCTGCTCCGACCATTGTCATGCGCGTGATATCCGATCTCGCCAGACATTTTGTCCCGAGTGCGGAGTCGCCCGCGGTCTTGTAATAGGTCAGTGACGTGCCATCGATCGTTGCAGTCGGGACGCCATTGGTTCCATCAAACAGGGTGTAGGCTGCGTGAATCGCCGGCAGTTCAGAGTTCAATCGATTGCCCGGAAAAACGGTTGCCGTTTTTAGCCCCAAGGCTTTGCCCTCACTCCATGCGGCTCGAATAAACATATGATTATCCGGCTCCGAGGCAGGCCTGACACTCGTCATCAGCATATCTTGCAGATCAGCCGGTGCCTGTCGATGATACGCCTCCAGTGCCGCGACCAGGTCGGGAAACTGGCAGATTTTGTGAACCTGTTCAGCTGTAATCAGCTTCATCTTGTGTTTAACTCGATCAGTGATTCCGCGTCAAAACGATAGGGAAGGCAGCCGCGCAAGTCAGGTCCGATGCTCAGTCCGACCTGTGCCAGAATAAAGAATATTGAGGTAGTTTTCATTCGTCTTGGCATGAAAATCCACCGAATCGGGATCAAAATCTGCCTTTGGTGTTGGCTCATGGACAAAATTACCAAACCGGTCTTCTCCGCGAATTAATGTTGCGCTATCCCAGTCCGACTTGATTTGGCGGGCGCTTGGTACGGTATAGCGAATTGCGATCCCAATGCGTCTGTCACAGCTGCGGTTGGGATGTGAGGCATGCGCGATCCGGTAAGTGAAAAACACCGCCTCACCGGTACCGACCTCAATGTTGATGGCCTTGCTCTCATCAATATGATCCGCAATAGTCTGACCTCGCGTCAGCATATTGTCCGCGTGAAACGTATCTTCATGCATCATTGTGTTGCCCAGATGACTGCCGGGCAGCATGCGCATGCATCCGCTTTCGACTGTGGCAGGTGACAGTGCAATCCACGCGGTCAGCAGATCACCTTCAATGCCCCAATATCGACTGTCCTGATGCCAGGACACAAACTCGTCCGAATTTGGCTCTTTGACCCACATGTCAGTACCCCAGCAAAGTATGTTGGGTCCGAGGAGGTCCTCAACACGGTCGACAATCGCGGGCTCCCGAATTAGATCTGAAACCCATTTGTAGAGCATGTGACACTTCAGGCGATAGCCGCCTTTCAATTTTCCAACCACCGCTTCTATCGCCTGCAGGCGATGTCTGTAATCCATCGCGGCAGCGTCTGACATCACTTTGATCGCCGGGGTAAAGCCGTCGGTTTTAAATTGTTCAATCGCTTGTGCTGATAGATTTGTAGACATAGAAAACTGGCCCAATCCCAACCAAAAGAAGGTGAATTCATCTCACCAAAGCAGTCAAACTCACAGGTAAAATGCGCTCGTTTTGAGTCTGAACTTATTATTCGGTCAATTGATATGATTATTCTAATTGATGTAGGGCGAAAGATTGGTGATTGAGATGCATTTTGTGCCTGGAGTGCATTTTTTTAGTGCAGGGAAGTTTTTGCTGCTGCAAAGATTTGTGCCAATGAGGATGCAGGCGAAATTACTATAATCAGGTTGGCAATCACTTATCGCATAAGATCTTTAGGCTGCTCAGTCGAGGTAACCGGAGTTTTGCCTGATTGGGCACCCAAACAACTCAAGAATTTTTAGCACGCACCACTTGTAAGGCACATTCGATTATGACACGACACTTTGACCGGGCAGAGTATCAGGGACGACGAGATATGCTCATCGACGAGCTTAAGCAATTGGGCCTGGATGGCATTTTGGTGTTCCGTCAGGAGAGCATGTATTACCTGACCGGATACGATACCTTCGGCTACTGCTTTTTTCAGTGTCTGTATCTTGATGCCAGCGGCAAATACACATTGCTTACGCGCCGACCTGACCGACTGCAGGCCGAGCTTACATCGACCATTGAAGACATTCGGGTGTGGGTTGATCGTGCCGGAGTCAACCCTGCTGAAGACCTGATCAGCGTACTCGACGATTTTGGCTGCAGCGGTAAAACACTCGGAATTGAACTTCATGCTTACGGGCTGACTGCGCATTTGTGGAACAAGATCGGCCCAACCCTGACCGAATACTGTGCGCTTGAGGATATCTCTGATCTGGTCAACTGGTTAAGGGTGCTCAAATCACCTGCTGAAATGAATTTTGTTGAGCGCGCGGCCGAGCTCGCAGACGATGCCCTGGATGAAGCCATCCGCCTAACGGCTCCGGGTGTGTTTGACGGAGAAATTCTGGCCGCGATGCACAGTGCAATCTATCGCGGCGGCGGTGATGATCCCGCCAATGAGTTCATTATCGGTTCAGGAGACAATGCGCTCCTTTGCCGCTACCATACGGGACGGCGTCACTTGTCAGAGCAGGATCAGTTAACACTTGAATTTGCAGGCGTTTATCGGCACTATCATGCGGCCATGATGCGTACAATCATTATTGGCGAGGCCAATCCCCAACAAATCGCCATGCACGAGGCGTGTGTCGAAGCAATGCATGCCTGTCAGGCGGCGTTGCAACCCGGTGCCATGGTTGGCGATATTTTTGACATTCATGCCGAAGTCATGGACCGGCGCGGATTCAAAAACATGCGCATGGATGCCTGCGGCTACAGTCTCGGGACAACATTTGCGCCAACCTGGATGGACTGGCCGATGTTCTACACCGGCAACCCGGTTGTGGTAGAACCAAACATGGTATATTTTTTACATATGATTCTGTTTGATGCAGACAGCTCGCTGGCGATGACGCTGGGTGAAACTGTCCGCGTCACGGCAAGCGGCTGCCGTTCGCTCAGTCGCCATGGCCTGGATCTTCTAATAGCATAAGGATGCTGGAGACGAGGTTTGGTGGCTGTTTGTAAGATTTCACGGTGAGTTTGAAATAGACGAGAGTTCAATTTAACGATGACTGATAAGAGAAGAC
>JAJDZL010000189.1 GCA_022824665.1 Gammaproteobacteria bacterium
AAGCGCATTCAGGAAGTCTTCGAAGTTCCAGCCCTCGATAAACTGCACCTGGTGTGATATCGACCTGCCTTCAACAATTCTCTCCAGCAGCTGCAAAATATTCAGCTCAGGATGAAATCTGTATTCGCCGGCTTTTAAAGAACGTTCATACTGACCGGTTCGCGCCACCCAGACGAGCAGTTCCGGGTGGTTTAGATGGCCGCTTTCGTGCAGCATATTAGCCAAATCCGTTGCATTTGCACCACTTTGAAATACGTAAATCCGATCTTCCGGAATGTTCAGTGATCTCGTAACAAGATATGCTGCATAGGTTGTTGCAGCAAATAGAAAAAACGCGACAATTGCGACCGCGAGCGGCCAGTGGCGACGTTTCCTCTTGCGATTAAAAATTGCCACGAATCAAGGCCAGCGAATGATGAAGCGCAAAAAATCCGTCAAGCTGGCGAAATCATCGAACCGAACTTGCGACTAATTGAGCCTTTTGAATGCAAGCGATCCGTTCGTCCCGCCAAAGCCGAATGAATTGGAAAGTGCCCCGCTGATCTTCATATCGCGCGCCTCGTTTGGAACATAGTCGAGGTCACACTCCGGGTCTGGGTCAACAAGGTTGATTGTCGGTGGCGCGACCTGATGATAAATCGCAAGCACCGTATAGATTGCTTCAACGCCACCGGCTGCCCCCAACAGGTGTCCGACCATCGATTTGGACGAGCTGACAGCCAAATCGTAGGCATGCTCGCCAAACAGACGCTTAAGCGCCATCGTCTCAGCAATGTCGCCCTGTGGTGTCGATGTGCCGTGTGCATTGATGTAGTCGATTTCGTCTGGATTCGATCTGCCTGTTTCAAGTGCTCTCGCCATACACCGCACCGCACCGTTTCCATCCGGTGAAGGCGCGGTCACATGATGTGCATCACCACTCATGCCAAATCCCGTCAGTTCCGCATAGATTCTTGCGCCGCGCCGTTTGGCACTCTCCATCTCCTCCAGCACAACAATTCCGGCACCTTCCCCGATGACAAATCCATCTCGACCGAGGTCCCAGGGGCGACTCGCAGCCTGCGGATCATCATTACGACGACTGAGCGCACGCGCGTTGGCAAAACCTGCCACCGACGTCGGTGTGATCGCCGCTTCTGTGCCACCTGCAACCATCGCATCCGCATCACCATATTGAATTAATCTGGCGGCCTCACCAATCGCATGCGTGCCGGTTGTACACGCGGTGGTGACGGCAAGATTGGGACCTCTAAAGCCATGCTGTATGGAAATGTTCCCCGCCGCCATGTTGATGATCGACATCGGAATATAGAACGGCGAGATCCGTCTGACGCCATGTTCATGTTTGTAAATAGTTGTCGCTTCAATGGTCGTTACACCGCCAATGCCTGCGCCAACGTACACGCCGATCAGGTCGGGATCGACCCCGGAATCAACCAGACCTGCATCCTCAATTGCTTCGTTCGCCGCACATACGCTGAACTGAATGAAACGGTCCATTCGCCGCGCGTCCTTTGTCGGGATGTGATCACCTGCAACAAAGGAATCAACTTCGCCGGCAATCGTTACCGAAAAACCGGTTGTATCGAAAAGCGTGATCTCACCCAGTCCACTCTTCCCCGCCGTAAGATTTTTCCAATTTGTCTCGATACCGTGACCAATCGGAGATATGGCACCGAGCCCGGTGACTACAACGCGACGGCCGTCCATCGGTTAAACACCCGCGGGAAAGAGATGGAATAGAAAACTGAAGTCTTGAAGATTGACAAGTTTATTTGTCGATTGCCTGGTAAATCGGCTAGCCTTTGTGGTTTTTTTCGATGAAATCTACCGCGGAACCGACTGTCGTGATATTCTCCTGAATGTCGTCTGGAATATCCAGATCGAATTCCTGTTCCAGTTCCATAACAAGTTCCACAGTGTCGAGCGAATCAGCCGCCAAGTCATTGGTAAATGATGTGTCGCGGTTGACTGTTGGTATGGGATCTTTGTCTGCGCACAATTTATCAATTACAAGTCGAATGACTCGTTCTTCAATTGTTCCCTGTCCGTTACCATCCATTTGTTGCTACCTCCAAAATTGTCAGAAAAAATTATTTCTGGTGAATTATCTCAACCCACCTTCAACATCCGGTCAATCGGATTTGCTAAATTTTACACGCCAAAAGGTCAATGGCGAATCATTCCTCCATCAACAAAAATTGTCGACCCGGTAATGTAGGAACTCATCGGGGAGGCAAGAAATGCAACTGCACCAGCCACCTCCTCAGGGGTTCCCATGCGTCCCATGGGAATGGAACTCAACAGGTTCTCCTGTACACTATCGCTCAAGTCACCGGTCATATCAGTTTCAATAAACCCTGGAGCGACGACATTTACGGTTACGCTGCGGGTCGCAACCTCCATGGCTAGAGATTTGGAAAACCCCGCGATTGCAGATTTGGTCGCTGCATAGTGCGCCTGCCCGATATTACCAACGGTACCGACAACAGAGGAAATATTGATAATTCTCCCATCGCGCTGTCTGAGCATGCCGCGCACGCAGATTTTGCACAGCCGGTAAACCGAATTGAGGTTGGTATCGATCACTTCGTCCCACTCTGCGTCCTTGACACGCATAAGCAGATTGTTGCGGGATATTCCTGCATTGTTGACAAGAATGCTCACCGTACCGTACTTCGCTTCGATGCTTTTATGCAAGTCGACAATCGCAGCCGCATCATTGACAAGCAGCCGCATGCCCTCGCCCTGACTGCCAGCAGCGTTCAGGTAGTCTGTGATTTGCTGCGCCCCCTCGTCAGTGGTTCCAGTGCCGATGACCACACCGCCCATAGACGCAAGTTTTGCTGCAATCGCGCGACCGATGCCGCGTGTTGCACCGGTAACCAGGCATACTTTGTTTTCGAGCATCTTGCGTTTCCGTCAATAGGTCAAATAAGCTGAACCCCAGGTAAAGCCGCCGCCAAACCCCTCGATCAGCAGATTATCTCCGGCTTTAATTCTACCATCGCGCACCGCGGTGTCCATAGCCAGCGGAATGGAAGCCGCGGACGTGTTTCCATGCTGATTTATGGTAACGACAACTTTATCCATTGATACGCCGAGCCGCCTGGCGGTCGAAGCAATAATTCTGCTATTGGCCTGATGCGGGATAAACCAGTCTACCTGTTCCACATCCGCATCGTTTGCCTCCAGGGCTTCAATCGCGATCTGTTCCATACATTTAACAGCAATTTTAAAAACTTCACCACCTTGCATTTGGGTATAAGCCGAACCGTTGATGATTTGCTCAAAATTCCTGGAAATTCCAACCGGCACGCTCAAAAGGTCCTTGTACGCACCGTTGGCCCGCAAGTGCGTGGAATGAATCCCCGGCACCGCAGCCGCCTCAAGCACTACCGCGCCTGCGCCATCGCCAAACAACACACAGGTCGTGCGGTCAGTCCAGTCAATAATTCTGGAAAATGTTTCCGCGCCAATCACCAGCGCCTTAGTCGCACTTTCGGTCCGGATGAACTTGTCTGCGATATCGAGCGCATAAAGAAATCCTGCGCAAACAGCCTGCACATCAAAGGCAGGTGAATCCTTGATCCCCAAACGCTCCTGTAATATGCAGGCAGTGCTGGGAAACACCTGATCGGCAGTTGTCGTGGCAATGACAATAAGGTCGATGTCTGAAGAATCGATGCCGGCTGCATTCAGTGCGGCTCTTGATGCCTCCTCGGCGAGATCACACGTCGATTCGTGAGACTGCGCAATATGACGCTGTTCAATGCCGGTCCGGGTGTAAATCCAATCGTGCGAGGTGTCAACCAGCTTTTCGAGATCGTGATTGGTCATGACATCGGTTGGCAGATAGCTGCCTGTGCCGCAGATTTTTGAATAAATCACGCCGTGCTCACCGCCAACTCGGTAATTTTTTCGTTGATTCGTGCGGGCACCTCATTGCTCACTTCACTGAGTGCTTTTCTCAGCGCATGCTCAAATGCGACCTGATCGGCAGCGCCGTGACTCTTGATCACTGAACCCGTCAGTCCAATTAGCGCGGCTCCATTGTAGACTCTTGGATCGATGCGCTCCTTGGCCCTGCTCAAAATCGGCCGGGCGACTAGTGCCGCAAGTTTGGTCATGAAACTTCTTTCGAATTCTTCGCGCAAGGTGCTTTGTATGAAGCGGGACACGCCAGCACCGGTCTTGATGACCACGTTGCCGGAAAACCCGTCACAAACAACAACGTTAACCTCTCCAGAGAAAATTCTATCACCTTCTATATATCCCTGATAGTTTAGTTCACTGGATTCCAGCAAAACCGAGGCATCCTTAATCACCTGGTTACCCTTTATTTCCTCGACACCGATATTCAAAAGTGCAACACTCGGATATTCAATACCCTCCATGTATTTCACAAACGTCGCGCCCATGACACCGAACTGGAAAAGGTCAGCGGCAGAGCACTCTACATTGGCACCAAGATCAAGGAGATAAATGTGCCCGTCGACGGTGGGTAGCTGGGAGATGATCGCGGGTCGATGAATCCCTGGCAACGGCCGCAAAATGACGTGAGCAATGGCAGTCAGGGCGCCGGTATTGCCAGCACTCACACAGGCGCTTGCCGAACCATTTTTGACCAGATCCATTGCAACGCGCATTGATGAGTCCTTTTTTCGGCGTAGCGCATGCGTTGGAGACTCATCCATTGCCACGACTTCAGAGGCATGGTGAATGCTGATTTTGGCGGCAGCCTGGGCGTTATGTGAGGTGAGCAGCGGCTGCAGTTTTTCCTCATCGCCCACCAAAATAAAGTCCATATCTGCGGTATCAGCCGAGACCGCTACGGTGGCAGGAACAGTTACTTGAGGACCAATGTCCCCGCCCATCGCATCTATCGCAATGGACTTTATCATGTTGCCTGGGACGACCTCACTTGAGGTGCTGATGCATGCGCTCAGTCAGAGAGGGACTGAACAGGATTTATTCGTCATCCTCATCGGGGAGAACAACTTCAGGCAAGACTCGATGCCCTCGATAATATCCATCGCTTGAAACATGGTGACGCCTGTGCAATTCTCCAGTCTCCGGTTCAATCGATAGCGTTGGCTTTTTCAAGGCATTATGTGAGCGGCGCTTGTTGCGCATCGATTTGGACTTCTTTCGCTGTTGTACAGCCACGGTGCTTCCTCAAAGTGTGTTATTTGTTGCATCGTATTGCTGGAACGATGCAAACCAGATTGGGTTTCAGTGATTGTACAACTGAAATCAACGCGTCAAAATGAAAACAGACCAACCCACCTCGATTAGTCTGCCCGATATGATACATACTGGAACCTATATACTTGACTGTCTGCGACAGTCTCATATCCTTTTCATGTTTCGAAGAACAAGCAAACTTGCAGCCTCAACATGCATCAACCCCTGCTCCCTGGGTAGACCGCTTCAATATCGCGGATTTATGTCTGTCGACGTGGGTAATATAACACATACAATATTTCAATTCAATATGGCTGATCCGTTGTATAAATCCCTGCTTTATCACTGTAAACTTTGTCAAAATTGACGCATTGAGACCGTTTCCACAATCCGCTCGCAGCATTAATATGACGAAAAATCCCTTGCAACAAACACCCCTCGTTCTGGCATCATCTTCCACCACGCGTCGTACGGTTCTGGCGAAACTTCAATTGCCCTTTGAGACCTTTGCCCCACAGATCGATGAGTCCCCTCACCCGAATGAAACCGCCTCACAGCTAGTCGAACGATTGTCTCATGCAAAAGCTCAGGCAGCCATTCCCCGGTATCCCCGACACCTGATCATCGGCTCAGACCAGGTTGCAGCTGTTGATCAGCAGATTCTCGGTAAACCAAAGGACCGCGCACACGCCATTTCACAACTTGAAACCATGTCTGAACAACGCGTAACGCTTTTCACAGGGATTGCACTCGTTAATTCCGCGACTGGAACATTGCACGCGGATGTACTCGAGTATCACGTCGAGTTTCGAAGCCTCAGCCGCGCGATGATTGAAACTTATATCGACCGGGATCAGCCCTACGACTGTGGCGGGAGCCTTCGCTCAGAGGGGCTCGGGATTGCACTCTTAAAAAAATTCGACGGTACTGATCCAAATACCCTGCTTGGTTTGCCACTGATTCGACTGCTTGATATGTTGTCTGAAGAAGGTGTCTCAGCGCTCTAGTCAGACGATTACCGAGCGTACGGCTTCAACCACCTTCAACCCTCCTGCCGGTCAAGCTCAAAGCGCTCATCGGCAAGAACAATATTGGCTTCTGATTCTTGCACAGCAACTGAAGCAAGCGATGCTCCATAGCACGGACCATTGACACAAAGTCCGGTGTTGGGCTCAAACAATGCTCCATGATTGCTGCAAATGATGTATTCCCCGTCTGCATCATAGTATTCTCCATCGTCCCAGTCCAACTGCAGCATCAGGTGTGCGCAGCGATTTAAATAAGCGTACGCGACGCCCTCAAAGCGAATAACAAACGCGGGCAATGACTGCTCGTTGGAAATCAGATTGAAACGAAAACCGGTGCCGCCCGACTCGACCGCCGCGGAGGCGCAAATTATTTTTTGCTGATCTGCTTGCATGCTGTTCAAATTCTCTGATTGTCAAGGTTTTCCATCACAGTGGCCAACTCAGGTGGCAATGGTGCTTCAACGGTCAACGACCTGCCGGTCGATGGATGAATCATTGTAATCTTACTGGCATGCAAAAACATCCGCTTCAGCCCGAATGTGCGCATTGCGTCATTGAATATTCGATCACCAAACTTGCGGTCTCCCGCGATCGGCTGACCGATTTGCAGGGCATGTTGACGGGCCTGGTGTGTTTTGCCTGTATGAAGCTCGATGTTTACCAAAGTACACAAGGCAAACTGCTGCAGTAAAGTAAATCGACTCACGGCAACTGCCGGAAGCTGAGGCAGCTTGGACTTTGGCTTGTCTCGAACCGACTCACTTTCAACGGTCTTTGCTGCTCCGCCACTCCAAGTGCCCCTGACGAGCGCCAGGTAATCCTTACGCAGTGCGCTGGCATCGGTTTCGCGGCGCCACTGTGCCTGCAGCATGCGAAGCGTCCGTTTGTTCCTGGCGAGAACCAGCACACCAGAGGTGTCTTTATCCAACCGATGTACAAGCTCAATGCCACTTTCACTCGAACGTTCCTGCCGGATCGCCTCGATGAGCCCCACGCTATGCCGGGACCCCGAGTGTACAGCAATGCCGACCGGCTTATTGAGCACAATGATCGATTCGTCTTCGTAAAGCACATTACGAGCAGATTCCCGAAGCGCCGGTCCCGCCCGTACGAACGGTTTAGCGTCATCAAGCGCAACCGGAGGCACCCGGACAACGGCGCCTAACTGCAGACG
>JAJDZL010000130.1 GCA_022824665.1 Gammaproteobacteria bacterium
TGAATGATTACGAGAATTCAGTTCCGAAGTTGAACTTTTTCGCAATGGGGATCAAAAAAGGGGCAAAACTGAAATTTGACAATGGCCCCGAAACGGTAACTGTACATAGCCAGAATAGAGTCATATACAGAGATAAATTGCTCGCACTAAGACCAGTTACCAAGGAGTTGCTTGGGGTGGAAGGTGCCGGAAGAAGAATTCTAGTCACTCACCGGTGGCGATACAAAGGAAAACCGCTGAGAGATTTATACTAAAAGACGTATCGCAGTAAGTGCTGCAAATATTTCGATTGAACTCGGCACGATAATTTCAACTGCCCGTTCCAATATTGGGCAGAGAATTTTCGTCTTTTTTTTGGCGCGAATTTGTTTATTGGAAGAGTAATATTCCTGGACTTTTTGTGAGCAGCGCAGGGAAAATCCAATCTACGCGCAGAGGCACAACTCACCAAAACTTACAGGAGCAGTTTGCGCTAATGAGGCTGCTATCGCGGAATATGCTCTGCACCAGCTCCTTCTGGTTCTCAGGGGCACAATACGCTTCAAAGGTTCAATTAAACCTCGCGCCGGCGCAGATGAGCATGCCAGCGAAATTCAACTTTCTTGAACAGCCAGATAATTGCGAATGTCAATATCAGGTAGAAGACCCCGGCGGTGATGAAGGATTCAAATGGAACAAAATGGCGCGAGTTGACAATTCTGGCTGCGCCAAAAAGATCGACGATTGTTATCACACCAGCCAGCGCACTGCCGTGCAGCATGAATATCACTTCATTACCATAAGCAGGTAAAGCTCTGCGGAAAGAATTGGGCAGGATGATGCGTCGCAAGACCAGCCATTTAGACATGCCACATGACCGCCCAGCCTCAATCTCGCCATACGGCGTTGCAATGATCGCACCGCGCAGTATTTCTGCCGTGTAAGCAGCGGTATTCAGCGAAAAGGCAATCAGCGCACAGGCATAAGCTTCTTTGAAAATTGGCCAAAAGATGCTTTCTCTTAAGGGTTCAAACTGCCCTGCCCCATAGTAAATCATGTACATCTGTACGATGAGCGGCGTTCCTCTGAAAAAATAGATGAACGCTTTCGGTGCAAACGTTACCAGCGGGTTATTACTAGTGGCCGTTAGCGCGACCGGGACCGCCAGTGCCAGACCAATAATCAACGCAATGACGACCAACTCGACGGTCGTCAGCATACCATCCAGGTAAAGCGGCAAGTTGCTTACAATTGCACCAAAATCCATGACTGCCTACGCTCTTCGTACACCAACGCTGTACCGTTTGTCCAGCCAGCGAAGACCAACATCGGATACTGCAGTAATGACCAGGTAAAGGACCGCGACGACAAAATAGAATGTGAACGGTTGTCGCAAAGACCCACCGGCCTGGGCAGCTCGGAACACCATGTCCTCGAGACCAATAACAGAAACAAGCGCGGTCGTCTTGGCCAGCACTAACCAGTTATTTCCGAATCCGGGCAGTGCGTGTCGCACACAGGCTGGAAACGTGATTCGGGTAAAGACCTGGGCTGGTGTCATTCCATAGGCAAACCCCGCTTCGATTTCCCCGCGCGGCACAGCCAGGATCGCGCCTCGAAAAGTTTCAGCCATATACGCGCCGAATATAAAACCGATCGTGACTACACCAGCAAAAAATTCACTGATTTCGATATAGTCCAGCCCTAGACTGTCGCCGATGACATTGACAGCCAACTGCCCGCCGAAAAAGATAATAAACATCAAAACGATGTCGGGGACCCCGCGAATCAGGGTTGTATAAGCTCCCGCGATGATGTTCGCAGTTCGATTTTTTGACAGTTTGGCGATCGCACCCAGCAGCCCGAGACTGAGTGCCATAACCAATGACAGCAATGCCAATTCAATCGTGAGCAGCATTCCTTCCAAAATAAACGGGTACAAATACCCGCCCAGAACGCCGCTTAAACTTTCAACCAGGAAATCGTGCATTGTGTCAATAGATTTGCTTTAACCTGGCTGGCGGTTAGCCTGTTTGCGTGCGCTCAACCAGGTTAAATGATTCGTCCCCAGAATTATTCTCCGTAAACGTCGAACTCAAAATATTTGTCGTTGATTGCCTGGTAGGTGCCATTTGAACGGATCGCGTCAATCGCCGCGTTGAACTTGTCGACTAGATCCTGGTTTTTCTTGCGGATGGCGATTCCGGCACCCTCGCCAAAAAATTCTGGATCAGAGTATCCTGGCCCGACAAATTCCCAGCCCTGACCTTCATCTGTATTCAAAAAACCTTCAGCCATGGCGACCGAATCAGCCAGAATCAGATCCAAACGACCGGCAACTGCATCAAGATACGCTTCATCCTGGGTCCCGTATCGTCGCACATCAACTGAGTCACCAAAAGCGGCTGTTACAAAATTGTCGTGCGTGGTTGCACGCTGTACGCCAACAGTCTTTCCTTTCAGCCCTTCTGCTGATATTTCAATGCCGGCACCTTTAGCCTGCGCAAATTTGGCGGGTGTGCTGTAGTACTTTTTGGAGAACGCAACCTTTTTCTTGCGCTCTTCTGTAATTGACATAGACGCAATGATGGCATCATATTTTCGAGCCAGCAGTGCAGGAATAATGCCATCCCAGTCTTGTTGTACGAGTGTGCACTCAGCGCCCATCTCATCGCAAAGCGCGCGTGCAATTTCAATGTCAAAACCCTGCAGCTCTCCGCTTGCGGTAACCGAACTGAATGGAGGATAGGCACCCTCAACTCCAATTCGGATCTTGTCCCAGTCACCAGCATTGGCAATTGCGCCAAACGTCATGGCTGTCAGTATCGTCAGTAATGCGATTGCTCTTTTCATCAGCAAACTACTCCCTATAAATTTATGAAAAAGTTATTATTTCAGACTGCCGGAAAGAAAATCCTTAAACCTGGCAGACTTGGGGTGGTCAAATACTTCATGCGGCAGGCCGTCCTCTTCAACTCGGCCCTGATGCAAGAACATCACCCGATTCGAAACCTCTCTGGCAAATCCCATCTCATGCGTTACAACCAGCATGGTTGATCCGTCTTCGGCCAGGCTGCGCATGACTTTCAAGACCTCACCGACTAACTCTGGATCAAGTGCAGAGGTCGGCTCATCAAACAGCATCAGGTCAGGGCTCATTGCCAGCGCCCTCGCAATGGCTGCGCGCTGCTGCTGACCGCCCGACAAGTGCGCCGGGTAATAATCCTTGCGATCAATCAGCCCAACTTTCTCCAATACTGCTTCGGCTTGCTCTTTTGCCTCTTTTTTGGGGACTTTTAGTACGTGAACAGGCGCCTCGTAAACGTTCTGAATAACGGTCATGTGTGACCACAGATTGAACTGCTGAAATACCATCGCCAATCGCGATCGAATGCGATCAACCTGTTTGCGGTCGGCAGGGATTGCACTGCCATCGCGCTGCTGCTTCATCTCGATCAACTCTCCTTTCACTCGAATCGAGCCGGATGTTGGAGTTTCAAGCAGGTTTATGCAGCGAAGAAAGGTGCTCTTACCCGAACCGCTGCTACCCAGAATAGAGATTACGTCCTGATCGTTGGCAGATAAAGAAATTCCTTTGAGGACTTCGATTGAACCGAAACTCTTGTGAATGTCATCGACCTGAAGAGCAGGAACAGATTGATTTACAGATGCGCCTTCTGTCATATTTTGGACCCCAAATTTGTACAAGGCAAACGGGCATAAAGTTTGTACAGTTTATACCTTAGATTTAAAAAGGTATTCACGGAATTTCAGTAGATTTTTTATTTGGAATTCTC
>JAJDZL010000131.1 GCA_022824665.1 Gammaproteobacteria bacterium
CGACCCACCAGTTCGTCATCCCGATAGATCGGTTCTTCGTGATAAATCAGCGGTTCCGGATCCTGAAACGCGAACTGGACCAATCTGCGCGCTAGCGGTTTACCGCGCTGCGCTTCAAGGGCTGCACGACCAATGAACCCGTCCGGTTTGTCCCAGCCAACTGCAAATCCGAGACCGGCCTCCAGCGGGCTGTCTTCATCTGCAATATCGTGACCAAAATGTCGATAGGCTTTCTCAATCCTGAGTGAATTGAGCGCCAGATAGCCACAATGCACCAAGCCCAGACTTTCACCGGCGGCAATGATTTCGTCATAAACATGCTGGACGAAGTCTGTGCCGATATAAAGCTCCCAGCCGAGCTCGCCGACAAAGGTAATCCTGGAGGCGCGCCCGTATGCCATGCCAAGTTCGATTTCCCTGGACGACAGGAAAGGGAAGTGTTCATTTGACAGATCGGCTGACGTCACTTGCGATAGCAGTTGACGGGCATTCGGACCCATAATCGAAAGCACCGAGTACCCTGAGGTGACATCTGTAACGACGACGTGCAGATCATCGGTGAGATTGCGTTTTAGCCAAGTCAGGTCGCGCAGATGGACTGCCGCGCCTGTAACCACCATGTAGCGATGTTCTGCTAAACGTGTAACGGTCAGATCTGCTTCAATGCCACCGCGTTCATTCAACCATTGCGTGTAAACCACCCGCCCAGGCTCAACCGAGATGTTGTTGGCCGAGATACGATTGAGATAGCGCTCCGCATCGCGTCCTTCAACCATAAACTTGGCAAATGAGGTCTGATCAAAAATTCCAACGTTATTGCGTACCGCTTCGTGCTCGACGCGATTATTTTCAAACCAGTTCTGCCTGCCAAAGGAGTATTCGTAGCGCGGTGATTTTTCACCCGGTGCAAACCAGTCGGCTCTTTCCCATCCGTAGGTTTCACCGAAACATGCGCCTTTTGCTGCCAGACGGTCATGCAGCGGTGATTTTCTGACATTGCGGGATGATTCCACCTGCCTAAATGGCCAGTGCATTGCATAAAGCAGCCCCAGAGTTTCTGAGATTCGTTCCTCGAGATAACGGCTGTTATTTTGAAACGGCGCGATTCTTCGTATATCGATCTCCCAATAGTCCTGCGCCGGATGGCCGTTTGAAATCCATTCCGACATCACTTTACCCGCTCCGCCGGAGGACTGAATACCGATTGAGTTAAACCCGGCTGCGACATAGAATCCCTTGAGGTTGGGCGCCTCCCCGAGGTAATAGCGATTGTCGGGGGTAAAACTCTCGGGTCCGCAAAAGAAGGTGTGGATGCCAACATCATTCAACAGCGGTATGCGGTGCATGGCATTCATCAGTGCCGGTTCAAAATGATCCCAGTCTTCGGGCAAAGAGTCAAAACTGAAGTCTTCTGGAATACCACTCATCCCCCAGGGTTTGGCGTTGGGTTCAAAGGCACCGACCAACAGTTTACCGGCATCTTCCTTGTAGTAGGTATAACCGGTCTGGTCGCGCATCACAGGCAGATTACCCGGCAGGTCTTTAATCGGTTCGGTCACGATATAGAAGTGCTCGGCGGCGTGCAGCGGGATTTCTACCCCACACATCAGTCCAACTTCCCTGGCCCACATTCCGGCGCAGTTAACCACAATATCAGACTCTATTTCGCCCTGGTCGGTTACGACCCCGCGTACCCGGCCATTGTCGGTGAGTATTGCGCTTACCTTGACATTTTCAATAATCTCAGCGCCGTTGGACCGCGCACCTTTTGCATAGGCCTGAACCACATCAAAGGGGTTAATCTGTCCATCTTTTGGAATAAATACGGCACCGACCAAATCGTCGACATTGAGTACGGGGTAATACTCCTTAGCCTGTTCAGGGGTGATAACCGAGGCTTCGAGTCCAAATGCGCGAGCCATGGTCACTGATCGCTTGAGTTCTTCAAAACGTTGCTCATTGGGTGCGACAGAGATTGAACCATTTTGCCTGAATCCGGTAGGCTGACCGGTTTCCGCTTCCAGGCTTTCAAATAATTGTGCGGTATACTGAGCCAACTTGGTCAAATTCAGATTGTTGCGCAACTGTCCAACCAGGCCAGCGGCATGCCAGGTTGTACCACACCCGAGTTCCTTGCGTTCAAGCAACACCAGATTATCCCAGCCGGCTTTGGCAAGGTGATACAGTACACTCGCGCCGACCGCGCCGCCACCAATAATGACTACTTTGGCTTTTTCAGGTAAAGGATTACTCATTTGACGATTCGAATTTCATTGGTAATTTGGTACTTCTCAAACAGTAAGAAAATGCATTGTACAACAATCATATGCTAAGTTGGCGATGTTAAAAATTGCAAGATTAAATTGAAAGTTGCGCGCTTGACCGGGCGTATTTCATAACCAGATTGCGTGCCTTGGGCTGCCCATAATTCAGCAAGAAACGGATTGCATGGCTGAGCGAAAAAGACAACAATGTGTGACATTCAAAATTATCCTTTTTACCAGGCAACAGCATGAATGATTATCAAAGAATTGAACGAGCTATCCTTTTCATTACTGAACATGCAGATCAACAGCCTTCGCTGAAAGATATCGCTCGGCACGTCGCGCTGAGCGAGTTTCATTTTCAGCGACTGTTCAAACGCTGGGCCGGTATCTCGCCGAAGCGATTTATTCAATATCTCACTGCGCAGCAGTGCAGCAAACGACTTCGCGATACAGACTCGACACTTCAGGCGGCGCTGGACTCGGGACTATCCGGTTCAGGGCGGTTGCACGACCTGATTGTCAGCGTCTATGCGATGACGCCTGCACAGTACCGAAAACACGGTCGCTCAATTCGAATTGAATACGGCTGGCACCTGACACCATTTGGATATTGCCTGCTCGCGGTGACTGAAAAAGGTGTGTGCTGGCTGAGTTTTCATGATGACAAATCCGGTCTTGATGCGCTCAAGACTGAGTGGCGCGCGGCATCGTTTTCAGAAAACTCCGATGTTACCGGTCAGGTGATCAAACAGATTTTTGCATCGAGCTTTGCGACGCCCCAAACAGTGATGCTGCACATCAAGGGTACCAATCTGCAAATTCGCGTCTGGGAGGCACTGTTGAAGATTCCCTGTACGGAGCTCGCAACGTACAGTGATATTGCTGCCAGCATTGATCAGCCGAGCGCAGTAAGAGCAGTTGCAAGCGCGGTCGGTCGCAACAATATCGCTTACGTTATACCCTGTCACCGGGTGATTCGGAAGTCCGGCGCGCAAGGCGGTTACCGCTGGGGACTATCCCGCAAGACAGTGATGCAGGCCTGGGAGAGCGCCCAAAGTTTTGACGCTTCGGCAGCACATACTAACACCGGTTAGCCTGGTGCTACGGCTTGCCTGCGAACCTGTTTGGCAAAAAATTCGACTTCGTCTTCAGTGTTGTAGTAGTGAACTGGACTTCGAACCAGGGAATCGACTCCCCAATCATCGAAGTCAATCAATGCGCAGTTTCGCTTCGAGACACCGACATTGATATTCTTGCGGCGCATCTCGTGCTGAAACTTTTCAGCATCAACCCCGTCAATTGTAAAAGTGACGATACCGCATTTTTCGGCGCCTTTATCGCGCACGGTTACCCCATCGATTTGTGCCAGCATTTCCCGTAATTGCTCCGCGAGGAAACGGATACGCGAGTAAATTTCAGCCAGTCCCCATGACATTGCGTAATCGACAGCCACGCCAAGTCCGATACGATTTGCAATATTCGATTCAAACAACTCATAACGACGCGAGCCTGGCTGTAATTCATAACGGTCAGCCTCTACCCAGGTTGCTGAATGCAGGTCCAGCACGGATGGCGGGAATTTGTCCAGCGACTGTTCCCTGACATACAGAAAGCCGGTACCGCGCGGCCCGCGTAAGAACTTCCTGCCGGTTGCGGATAGCGCGTCGCAGCCGATCTGGGCAACATCCAGTGGCATTTGGCCGGCTGACTGACATGCGTCCACCAGGTATGGAATCTGGTAGTCATTGGCGATTTGTCCAACTTCATTGACCGGGTTGACGACACCGTTATAAGTGGGTACATGGGTTACGGCAATCAGTCGCACATTGGCTCCTATCATCGATTCGAGCGCGCGCACATTCAACTGACCGGACTCGTCATCGGGAACAACCGAGATGCTGACTCCAGTGCGCTTCGCCACCTGCTGGTAGGCAATCATATTGGAGACATACTCTGCCCGTGAAGTAAGAATTCGGTCGCCGGCCCGGAAAGTCTGTGCAATCCCGTAGAAGGCACTGTTCCAGGATGCTGTCGCGCTCTCGCTAAGGGCGATTTCTGAAGACGCGCAATTGAGCATGCGTGCGATTGAAGCATAGGTTCCATTAAGCTTTTCACGTGCGTCGTCTTCAGCTTCATAGCCGCCCTGGAACAGTTCAGTTTCAAGGTGTGTGTTCACTGCATCAGCAACCACGTCTGGCATCAGTGCTGAACCTGAATGGTGCAGGTGAATATTTCCGAAACAGCCGGGTGTTTCTCTGCGCGCTTTGTTTATATCAAGTACCATTATTCCTCTGCTTGCTGAAATAAGATTTGCGCCTGTGTTGATCCATCTTTTGTCCGGATGTCATTGAACTATAGCCCATCGCATGGTGACGGTTATAGCAGGAAAAAGGTGCTAAACAAACATCGGCAAGACTGTTTGCTTTTTGGATACAGGCAACATACTAAATATACCAACTACAAACAGTGCAGATTAGGAAGAATTGGACAGATTCCTGTGCAAGTTACCCGCTCCTTACCCGTTTGACAATTTGCCAGTATGACGAGATTTGCGAGGCATAATGCAACTTGGGATATTTGCCAGAATCCGGCACATCTCCAACAAGTACAATGGGCAACCATGTAAATTCGATGTGGTCAGGAACTTGTCAAAATCCTGCCATTTACAGTTTGGGCACTTTCCATGAGTCAGCAATTC